>JAQUUV010000006.1:0-18835 GCA_028693695.1 Syntrophomonas sp. | reverse complement strand
ATAATGCTGTTGTGAATTTTCAAAAATCCCAAGGATTAAAAACGGATGGCGTTGTTGGTCCGAAAACCAAGGCAGCTCTGAATGCTGTATTAACAGGGACTGTGTCGCTACCCCAGGTACCAGCCACACCACCTGTCGACAGCAGCCCCCCGGCACCTCCTGCTACAAGCACTTATACATCAAATAATAGCTATTATAATAGTCACGCAAAACCCGTAGTAGATTCCTTGCGCACCAGTTATGATGGCAGTCTGTCCCAAGCTTTGGTAGGTCGTGCCATATGGTATATGGAATATGGTTATATGGTTTATGGACATTCGAAATATCCCACGACCGGATACATTGATTGCTCCAATTTTGTATCGTTGGTTTATAAAGATTTCGGATATTCCATTACCTCGGCTGCGAGAAACTATGATAGTGTTGGGGTTAAGGTTACGGGAGTATCTGTAAAGAATGGTACTCTGGTAGGAGCTGACAAGTTAAAACCGGGAGATATTTTAACCTTCCAACGAACTAATTATATTAGTCATGTAGCGATGTATATAGGGAATGTTAACGGGAAGCCCTGCTTTATCGGTACAACTACCGGGTACCCCACGGCTATAGGCATAGTGAGTGGTTTTAATAATTGGTATGGTACTCAATTTCATGACGTTCGGCGGGTATTGCCAGCTAGCGCATATGTAGCTGGTGGTAAAATTACTGACAAGGGACCAGTTATTCCAGCAAAATATCAAATTAAACAGACCAAGCCCATCATAATGCCTAAAAACCTTCCCACTGGTTTCTAATACTTTGTCGATTACAATAGCATTTGCGTCTCCTTACAGTGAACCCTTCCCATCCGGGAAGGGTTCTTCTTTGCAGCTTTACTGAAAGGATAAAAGTAGCTTCCTTACGATATAATGAGGTCCTGAACAGCCTGCACTTTAAGACGCAGAATAAGCATCAGCTTGGAGATTTTAATATTTGCAAAAAAAAATAATTAGCCCAAAACGCAGAGAACAATGAAAAATGTTATTTATTCCAGCCCGGGATAAATAAAGACACTGTAAACATGGCATTTAAGGTGTCTGTAGTTTTTAAATGGTCTTGGCGGAGCATGGCTGGCCTCCACAATTAGGAAACGACAACTCTTCAGACTGTTTAGATAAATAGCATGAAAAGGCATCACCCCATTGAAGATGATGCCTTTTCAGTTTGCTAAATCAAGATACTCGATTTAACAAACTGATCCTCGCATATCTAGGAGAGGCTGGAGTCCCTTTAGTCACGTCTGTTGTTCTGAATCAATCGAAAAAGTGAGGTAGGGATCAGCCCGGAGCGCTGCTCGGGCAAATCACTTGCATCGCTTGCGACCAAATGCAGCAGGATATCCTCCAGACTGTTTTCCTTGAGACCAAAGGACAGTACATTAGCGTTGTTGGCCACGGCCTCCTTCATGATTCGGGGACGCAGATCTTCGTTTTTGATCGCATTGATATCCAATTTGGCTCCACTGACTTCTACCTGGTTAACACCAGGTAGAAGTCTTAAAGCTTGAGCCACCTGTTGATCAGGCTCAGCCATCACCATTTCAATATTTAGACTGTTACTGGCAGTACTACGCAGATGATCGATTGTGTCCAGGGCTACCAGGTGGCCGTGGTCAAAGATGCCAACCATATCGCAGATGGCTTCCACTTCCGGCAGTACGTGTGAGGACATCAGTACGGTTACCTCCTTTTCTTGACGTAGCCGCAGGATTAATTCCCGCATACTCTTGGCACCCAGGGGGTCCAGCCCCAGGGTGGGCTCATCAAGGAAAAGGACCTGGGGTTCGGATAGCAAAGCCTGGGCCAGGCCCAAACGATGCCGCATCCCCCGAGAATAGCCTCCGACCAGGGCATTCTTCTTATCCGTTAGTCCCACCAATCCCAGCACATAATCAATGCGCCGGTTCTGGTCATTTATCGGGACATCCAGCAGGCGGCACACATAGCGCAGGGTTTCCAGGGTGGTCTTGCGGGTATAAAACGCTGGGTTTTCGGCCACATAGCCGATATGGGAGCGCACTTTCATAGGTGCTTTCACTACATCGTAGCCTGAAATTATGGCTGTACCGCTGTCCGGCCGGATTAAACTCACCATCATTTTAAAAGTGGTAGTCTTGCCAGCTCCGTTTAATCCCAGCAGTCCAAAAGAACTCCCCTTGTGGACCTGAAAACTTACATTGTCTACTGCTTTTAGGTTTCCATACCATTTACTTAATCCTTGAACATCAACTGCAAAATCGTTCATCGTGCTCCCTCCTAATTCTTAAAGGCTACGTTTTGCCGCTCAAAAATGAAACTTGCAACGAACAGCACCGCAAACGTCATTATGAGCAGGGAAACACAGGTCAGCCTAGCTTCACCAGGGCTGGTTAGTGCGTATTTTTGAAACATGGAGAATACACTGATAAAAAATTTTACTACGATAGGCAGCCCCACAAAACTGTCGATATGTAAACGCAGGCCCACCTGTCTCAGGAATTCCCCACCCAAGGGGTGGGCGGGAGCCATGAAGACTAGAGCGCAGAGAGCAGTAGTAGCGGTCGTCGGTGCAAACATGGATATCAGGGTAGTGACAGCCAGGAACAGCAAAGATACACAGGTGACAATAGCCACCAAGGTCATCCATTGACTGAAGGGGGGCATGGGAAGCTGCCAACGATACTGCGAGATGCCAGAGACCTGTGCCCAGAAATAGGCGGCAATGAGTTCCGCCACCAGCAGCGGCACGATCATAAGCACATAAGCAAAGAATTTGCCCAATAACAAGGAACGTCGCGGCAGCGGTTTGGAAAGAACCAGTTCCAGGGTGCCCTTCTCTTTTTCGCCAACCACTGCGTCCATGGCTGTCAAAATGCCAATCATAGGGCAAAGAATGGCAAATAATTCGAAAAAAGGATCCATAACGCTCTTGGAATTAGCGGTGGGCCCCACCTCCGTATAGAGTGCCATCAATATTGCGCCAAAAATGAACATAAGTAAAAATGCCGTCTTATAGTTGCGCAGGTTCTCCTGTAATTCGTGCTGCATTACAGCTACGGTCTTCACTGCATATCATCTCCGTTTCAGATTATATAATATTGGAATTTTAATATCTTCCATCCTAGCACTATAGTCAAAAGATGTCCAGATAATGCATCTTTCGTGCAGTCCTTAGCGAACTACCCCCTTACTTTAGGGGGGTATACTTTTGCGCAAAATCCCTGATTTTAGCGCTTTAGTATCATTGCTTCAGTCAAAACACAAGGGGATTCCATTCTCATGAAGAGCCCCCAGGGGAAATTTGTACTGGTGGATGGAGGGGAAGCCAGCTTTATGATGTGGGTGCTAAAACGGTTCTTCCTTATTTACATCACCGGGGTATTCGCCAACTGGATATGCTTATTAATACGCATCCCGATATTGACCATTTGAAGGGTTTGGAGAGTGTGGCGGTCGAGATGGAGGTGGAATATCTGGTATTGCCGGAAAGTATTAAGGACCGTAAAGAGTACCAAAATTTAATGAATATAACCAATTCCCGCAGGGTTCCTATAGTTCCAGTAAGAACCGGGCAATTCATTAAACTTGAGGATAGCTTGGAAATTAAGGCTTTGCATCCGGAAGGGGAAGTCTATGTTGGCAATGACTTCAACCAATAGTCACTAGTTTTACAGAATAAATACGGTGATTTTTCTGCTCTTATTTGCGGTGATATCCCTAATGAGGTCATGCCAGCGGTGTTAAAGGAAGCAGAAAGTCCTGTCACTCTGGTGAAGGTACCCCATCATGGCAGCAAAGGATCGCTCTGGCCTTCCTTTGCTGCCATGACTTGGAGCCTCGCTATGCAATTATTTCAGTGGCCGACAACAACCCCTTCGGTAACCCTCATCCAGAAGTACTGGAAATGCTGGCTCAGGCAGGCATCAAGGTTTTGCGTACTGATCAAGATGGAGCCGTAATAGTTAGAAGCGATGGCCGATATTTAACGATTAGCGGTACAAAAACCAAAGGGAATTGAGCTTTTTTAAGAAAATGAAATACTAATCTCTTTCCTATCTCGTGGAGGGGCTTGCCCCGGAGGGATAATAGATTAACTGGTAGTATTTGGTCTTATATTGGATATAACTGTTATAATATGTATATCATGTTAGATAATCATCAAACCCTATGAGGAGGCGCTAAAACCACCATTGGCGGTGGAGTTTGCAAGATGGCATCGACCCTTTATAATGTAGCCATATTGTGCAATTTACCCATCATCGAAAGACACGCTCATGGCATGCCTGTTCCCTATGTACCTTATGGGCAGGACGCTACTGTTTCCTATGGTGACAAAGACTTTCAATTCAAGAACAACCTCCTTATCCTATATTAATCTGGGCTCAGGAAGTAGATACTACGCTCTATGTCGCTTTCTATGGGCAGAGCGAACCTCCTCGGGTTGAATGGCATCACCAGTTTTTGTATAGGCTGAAGGCCGGGAGGATTTATCGCCAAAATACCAGGGAAGAAAAAGTCATTGTTGAAGGCATGGATGGCGCAGGGGTCCGGTCTTGGGTTACCGTAACCAATATGGATGGAACGTCAACCATAAGACCGCTAAGTAGGAGTTATTATTTGTCTATGCCATATATTATTGAGAAAAGAAGTATAGCCAACTTCCCCAAAACCAATGCTTTCTAGGGGTAGTTGACGACACTTTGTATGTCCGCAAATCCACCGGGAATAATGGCGATTTGCATGGGGAAGGGAATTTTTTATTCGATGGGTAAGTCTATTTCAAACTTAGTGCCATGGTTAAAGACACTTTCAACCCTTATAATTCCCTTATGTGCATTAACAATCCATTGCACCAGTGAGAGACCTATGCCAGTTCCTTTTACGGATCTAGCTTTATCAATCCTATAAAATCGCTTAAAAATGTTGGGGATTTCATCATTTATCATTCCAATACCATTATCCTCAACGATTAACCTGGCAAAGCCTTCGTTTGTATACAAGCTAATTTTTACCCATCCTCCGGTCTTATTATATTTTATGGCATTATCAATAAGGTTGATAATTGCTCTGGTTATAAGCATCTGATCCGCCTTAATTTTTATACTTTCATTTACGGTTAATTTTAACTCTACCCCGGCATCATTGGCATTTTTCTGCATTTCTTGCATAACATCATTTACAATAATATTCAGATAAATGTCCTCAATTTCCAGCTTATATTTTCCTTCATCACTTCTCGTAAGCATAAGAAGTTGGGAGACTATTTGTCCCATCATCCTACTTTCTTTAAGAATAACATTCAAAGATTCTTTATATTCCTGGGTGCTTTTTTGCCCGATTAATGATTCTTCAGCGTGTGCGGAAATAACCGTAATGGGAGTCCTTAATTCATGGGACGCATCGGATGTAAATTGTCTTTCCCGTTTAAATGCGGATTCCAGCCTGTCCAGCATTTCATCAAAAGTTAAAGCCAATCTCCCCACCTCATCTTCTACCTTTGGAAGATTCAACCTTTGGGCCAGGTTTCCCTGACCAATTTCCCTCGCTGTTTTTGTTATTTTATCAATCGGAGATAGCGCTCTACCTGATATAAATAATCCTCCTGCAATTGCAATAAGCAAATAAATTGGAAAAGCGAAAAGACTGATCATAATAAGGCTATGCAGGGCTTCGCTTACAGGTTCTAATGGACGGCTCGCCCTAATCCACGCAATTGTTTTATTGTCGTTTTGAAGAGGTTGGTCAAGGATAAGCCATTTGCTTCCGCTAACACTGACATATCTTGGCTTATCATATAAAGGAACAGTATCAATAATTTCAGGATTTGCATCCGGACCATTAATCAACCGATTTTTCACGTCAAATATGTATATGTAAGTTCCAGATCTAATAAGCTCTTTGGGTTCAACAAAAACTATATGGTTATTTTCGATATCAACAGCCGATAATGCCTGGGTGATATGTAATTTTATGAGGTTTTCCTCACTGTGGTACATCATATTTGACATAGATATATACAGATAAGGGATAAATATCCCAAGCAATAATATGAGCATGGCTGCATACCATAGTGTTAATTTAGTTCTGATGGTCAGCTGTTTCATATTTTCTCCTTTAAAACGTATCCACTACCCCTCACTGTATGGATAAGCTTAGTTCCAAAACTATCATCAATTTTTCTTCTTAAATATCTTATATAGACGTCAACGATGTTGGAATTACAATCAAAATCATAATTCCATACATGTTCAACAATCTGAGTTCTGGTAATAATTCTTTCTTTATTTCTCATAAGGTATTCAAGTATTGCATATTCTTTGGTAGTAAGTTCGATGGAAAGCCCGTTCCGTATGACATTATGCGAATTTATGTCAAGAGTTAAATCCGAAATACAAAGAATATTATCCCTAGTGTCTGCATTTCTCCTTAAAAGAGATCTAATTCTTGCTAATAATTCATCGAATGAAAACGGTTTCACCAGATAGTCATCTGCTCCTGCATCAAGACCCTTTACCCTGTCGTCAATTGAATCTCTAGCTGTAAGTAACAATACAGGCGTCATTACCCTTTTGGCTCGCAAATTTTTCAAAACTGATAATCCATCTATAACAGGCAGCATAATATCCAGCACAATGCAATCATAATCAATTATTTCCGAAAAATACTGTCCCTCTTCTCCGTTATTGGATGCATCCACATTATAGCCTTCTTCTTTCAACCTTTTGGTTATAATCTTCAATAAAGACGGCTCGTCTTCGATAACTAAAATTCTCACCTTAATCAGCTCCAATCTAATTATTTATTAACATAATATAATTAAAGTAAGATTAAATATTGCGGGAAGCACCTCTTCCCGTATTATTGGTCTATTTGCTTATTTTCATTATATCGGATACGAGGGTGTGCTTGGGCAACTACCAAAGTGGAGTTTATATTTTTCGTTTTATTTTAATGAGGGTTTAATCTGCCAATCACATAATATAAACAGAGCAGATGCTCAAATAGTAAATATTGGAGGTATTATTATGGTGTTCAAAGAAGTACTTAAGAAATTTAGTATTCCCCTACTTGCAGGTGCTGTGGTATTTGGAAGTGTAGCTGGTGGTACACATGTATTTGCGGCAACAACCCAAACACAATCGGCGGTTACCCAGGAGTCTAACGTTCAAACTCCAGACTATACAGCTTCAATCACTGTTGGCCAGCAGGACAACGGCGTTGATGAGAACAAAGTCGATGGAGATGAGGCCAAGGAAGATGCAGCTTTGGCTTCAATGGCTAAAATCAGTAAGGATGAGGCAGCAAATTCCGCAAAATCAGCATATCCGGAATATACTGTTAACAGTAACGATTTAGGTGATGAAAACGGAAATCTAGTGTACGAAGTTAAGATGGCAGACAAAACAGGTGCGGTTTTAGAAGTAAAGGTTGATGCCGGCAATGCAAAGGTTTTAGCAGCAGACAAGGATAATGAAACAAAGGAAACTAATATAGGCAATGAAAAATCAGACTCACAAGTTGATAACGACAATATAGAAGAAAATATAGAAGAATAGCACTCTACCATGCGACCGTTTGAGGTAAGGTGGTCCATGGAACCCTACGATCAATACTATTCAAAGAGCCCCTGGCGCCAGAAGGCGAGACCAGAGGCTCTATTTTACATAAGACTTAATTTACATATTTTAAATGATCTTTATCCATAGAGGCTCATAGTACAGCTCCATATAATTACATTCGCTCTTCCCCAAATATTTCCTTTTAACAAAATTGTTTTTCTAGGATATTTTTTTTAGAACGAGCATTCTGGAAGGGGCGGGGGCAGGTTCCCACCCTCCGGGCACTACTGGTGCTCCCTTGCGGTCGCCAATAATGTTGCTGCCCAGGCGAGTCGGAGAGGTCAAGTCCGGGCGTAAGCCCGCCGGAAGGGTAGACTTGACCTCTCTGTTTGCGAGCCGGTATACTGATCAGCTCCCGCCCGTTCCGGTTCTCCGGGCGTATTCCCGGGGACTGGCTACCGCAGGGAGCCTGTCCCCGTTCCCATCCTGGAGCTGGTTCCGACTTCAGGAGGATCGAGCGCAGGGATGCCCATCCGGCGAGGAATATAATAAGACCGTCTGGCAAGACTATTATGCCAGCCGGCGAGGGCCATAAATCACTCCGTGAGACTCAGCAAGAGCAGGTACCCCACAAACATAACACCGGGGAGCTGGTTCGGGTTTCGCACCACGGCCTCCAGGCGGAACCCGAAGGAGCGGGCGGCCACCAAGCGGCAGGCTAGCCCGCAAACGGCCGAGCTCATCTGCACACGATACGAAGTAGGCAGGAGCGAGCCGATAGGGTAACCGGGAGAGGGCTGGCCGGAGCGGGATAGAGGTAAGTCCTGTAGTGTGGACGAAGCCCATGGCGGAGGGGCTTACCTCGGGTACAGATAAGTCCCAAGCTACCACAGCAGCTTCCCACCGATAGGTGGGAGATTCGATCAGGCTATCAGACCCAAAGGGTTACATAAGTCCCATTCTAGGATGGGCCGGAACGTAGTGAAGGGAACCGCTTGCGGCCCTTCGTAGAATGAATAGCAAATTATCCGAAGTCGGGTCAAAAAAAAGCTCTCAGAAAACCAAGAGAGCTGACTTTGGATAATTTGATTGGACGAAACTGCGGCTGGCTATACTGATGGTTAGCGATTATGGGAAAATAAAAATTATCGTATTGATTAAATTTGCACATCATTAACCAATTAGTTGCCAATGCGGCCAATATAGTTCAAGAGCAGGCAGAAAAGCTATAATATAGGAATAGAAATAGGCACAAATCCCCCCTCCCCAACAAAGGGTGTTTTAAAAAGTATTATGCAGTTACTACATCTGGCGAAGCTCTACTGAGATGACCAACGCCACAGTGGGGACAGATAGTAAAATCTTTACCGGTTAGCTTTTTCAAGAAATCAAGCGTGGACAACTTTACTTTCAGGTTATCTCGCATAGGGGTATGAGTGAGCTTTTTACATCGCTTAAGTTTGGTAGCCTTATTCCTGGGGCTTAACAAACCATAATGCCGTATTTTAGTGAATCCTTTGGGCAAAACATGGATAAGAAAACGGCGAATAAATTCATCGGCAGTTACAGTCATGATTTTTTGTTTGCTATTATCCCTGTAGTCACGCCATTTGAAGGTAACCAGACCCTCTTCCAGCTTTAATATACGGTTATTGGAAATGGCCACCCGATGAGTATAACGTCCCAGATATTCAACAACATAGCCGGCATTTTTAAAGGGTGGTTTACAGTAGACAATCCATTCTTTTTGGTAAAGCGAGGATATAAAATCATTAAATATATCATTATCCTGCAAATATGAAATTGAACCATGAAATTCAAGCTTGGCCTGGTTGAGATAATACAAAAATTTACCGCGAAATTTTCTGGATAAAACCTTAACCGGGATAAAAAACTTTTTTCTGGAGTTAACCCACTGGCCGCAGGAGTTGAGTCCGCCGCCGGGAACAACACAATGAATATGAGGATGGTGGAGCAGATTTTGTCCCCAGGTATGAAGTATTTCGGTGAAACCTATTTGTGCTCCCAAATACTTTTTGTCAGCCGAAAGCTCTGCCAAGGTTTCGGCTGCAGCCTTAAATAAAATATCATAAACAACCCTTTGATTCTGGTAGGCAACCGGATTTAAAGTGTCAGGAAAGGTGAAAACAACATGGAAATAACCAACATTAAGCAGTTCATCTTTCCGGGCATCAATCCATCGTTCCTTATACAAAGTTTGGCACTTGGGACAATGGCGATTACGGCAGGAATTGTATGAAATGCGTAAATAGCCGCATTCGTCACACTCATCAAGATGACTGCCTAATGCGGAGGTTCTGCAATTTTCAATGGCACGCAGAACTTTTGATTGATTTGCTAAAAGTTTGTGACTGAGCTGATAGGCCATTCCATGTTGGGCAAAAATATCCTGTAACTCAGCCATTGGCAATAATCGCTAAGCTACCATATGCAGGCGAGTTGTCAAGCGGGCTTTTAACGTCTGATGTTAAATTAGCAAGGTGCAAATAAACAGTGGTGGAATGGATACTGCTATGACCGAGTAATTCCTTAATCTGTAATAGAGTGGTGCCGTCTTCAAGCAAATGGGTAGCAAACGCATGGCGAAGAGTATGAACTGAAACATGTTTGGTAATATTGGTTCGTTTTACTGCTTCCTCGAAAGCAAGCTCAATAGCTCGATAAGTGATATGGGATGCATTGTGTGCTCCAAGAAAAAGCCATCCATCGGGATGTTTCGGGCGGTATATTCTGAAATATTCGCGTAAAATATGCAGGCAAGTTTCCGAGAGCAGGGTGTAGCGATCTTTGCCGCCTTTACCGTACTCTACAAACAATCGCATATTTTCAGAATCAATATGCGGTATTTTTAAGGCGGCGGCTTCACTTATACGTAAACCGGAGCTATATATCACAGTCAGCATGGCCTTATGCTTTAGGTTATTACAACTCTCAATAATTGAGGATACTTCTTCTCGGGTTAAAACTTCCGGAAGTGTTCTGCGTTTTTTCTGGCGCGGAATCTGAAGATAATTGAGAGTTCGATTAAAAGTTACGGCAAAGAGAAACCGTATGGCTGCACTGTATGTATTCACAGTTGCGGGCGAAACCTTTTTCTCGTTAATCAAATAACAAAGGAAATTGCGAATATCTTGTTCGTTTAGCTGTTTTGCCGGGCGTTTACAATACTCCAGAAAAATTCGGGCTTTTGAGGGGTAGCTTTCCAATGTGCTTTTTGATAGGCCGCGAAGCAGGATGTCTTCTTTCATCCGTATTAATATTTGTTCCGGGTTTTCCATGTTGCATTCTCCTTAAAATTTATTAGCAGTAGCACTGCATACCAATTTTAAGGCACATACAGACATTTACGGAAGATACACTGGATTATTGTCCTGGATTACAGATTCCGTCGCCTTACCACCGCGACAGCGGTTTTGTCCAATTATCATTACCTGAAGATGAAGCTTTGCCACTAGCCATCAAATTAACCGAAAGCACTACAAGAACATTGGTGTTGGTGCCAGATGAAAAAACTGCTACAAAAATACAGGCCTCGGTGGAGTCCAATACGAATAATAAAGTATACAGAGCTGGAGATATCGAGGAATCAAAAAAGGTATTTACCCAACATGATAATGCTGTTGCGATTTTGGCAAACAGATTTGATGGGATTGATTTACTAGGGGATGAGTGTAGGTTAATCATCCTTAAAGATTTACCGAAAGCCTCTAATCTTCAAGAACAATTCTTAGAGAGTCGAATGGCAGCATCTATAATATTGAAAGATAGAATCAGAACTAGAACGGTTCAAGCTATCGGCCGTTGTACACGAAGTGCAACTGATTATTCTGCGGTATGCGTTTTAGGTCAAGAATTAATGGATCAACTAATTAGAACTGAAAATCGAAAGCTCTACCACCGAGAACTCCAAGCTGAGATAAAATTCGGTGTAGAACAATCGAAAAATGCCAATAAAACTGTTTTCATTGAAAATCTTCAGATATTTTTAGATCATGGTTCTGAGTGGAACGATGTTGATAAGGATATAGTTGATTTAAGAGAAGAGTGCATACAAGAGGAGTTGCCCGCTTCGGAAAAATTATTTAATGCTGTAGCGCACGAAGTACACTATCAATATGATCTTTGGGAGAAAAACTATACCGGTGCATTAGAAAATGCAATGAAAGTAATTCAATGCCTAGAAGGTATTGAGGTAAAAGGATATCGAGGATTCTGGTACTATTTAGCGGCAAATGCTGCGTGGTTAGAATTTCTTGAAGGTAGTAAAGAATATGAGGGCAAAGCGTTACAATGTTATGAGGAAGCAGGAAAATGTACGAGTTCCCTGCCCTGGTTTCGAAAACTAGCAAAACTGAACCAGTATGCTGATAGCCGTGTTCAGCCTTCAGATCCATATTTGCCTTATTTAATTGACCAATTAGAAGTTCAAATGAACAGAATTGGTATAGACAACAGAAAATTCGAAAAAATTGCTTCAGAGATTCTTATCAATCTGAACAACCCAGATGCTACTAAATTTGAGTTAGGGCATGTAGGACTTGGCACACTATTAGGATATATTTCGGATAACAGCACATCGCACGGAGCTCCAGATCCATGGTGGATAGTGGATGATAGGCTATGTATCGTTTTTGAAGATCAATCAAAAGGCGAGGGACCAATATGTATAACTAAAACACGCCAGGCAGAATTACACCCTAGGTGGATAAAGGAACGTGTAAACTTGGCCGATGATGCTAGGATTATATCTATAATAATAACACCTGGAAAAACAATTGATCCCGATGCGTTGCCAATAGCAGCAGACGCTTTATATTGGCATATAGATGATTTCAAAAATTGGGCTGAATCAGCTATTAGTACTATGCGGAACCTAAAAAATAGCTTCGCCGGTATTGGAGACATGTTTTGGCGATCTCAGGCTGAACGATTATTTAAAGAATCGGGGATTGATCCAGTAAGTATAATATCTAATTTAAAGCCTTTAAATTCTGTTCCTGTTGCAAATAACAATTAAACAATTACTACTATTTAGGTTATACTTTTAATCCCTAGATTGGTTAGACAGAATATTTATCGCCAGTAAAGCATGATATAATCGGGGGGCAGGCTTTTGACACTATTTATCCTCTAGCCCCCCGCTTTCTCCAGTCCTCCCCGCTCACCTTGACCCCTTCACACATTTCCATAATCCGGGACACCGACCGGCTTCCGATCTGTCCCTCAAGCTTTTTCATGCTGCAGTTAGTAGTAAATATCGTGCTACGCTGCATACGGTAGCGCAGATCAATCAGTGCGTAGAGCTGTTCCTCCACCCATTCACTCGGTTTTTCCGCACCGATATCATCCATGATGACCACGGCATCACTCCGCACCCTGTGCAAGAGGCGGTAGGCCGGAGCCCGGAGCTGCTCCACACCGAATGACTCCCGCAGCGTACCCAGGAGATCCACCACTGAAACCATCGAGCAGTAAAAACCATCATAAACCGGTTCGCCCACAAAACCATTTTCACTGGCAGGTCGTCCAAACCGGTCTATATTGCTTGCCACTATTGTACGGAGGGTCGATACACTCAGAAGCGATTTACCTGTTCCGACCGATCCCTGAAAAAAAAGTCCCTTACCCTGGCTAATGTTGGCCAATCCATTAGCAGCAAAGACCCGGCACTTTTCCAGCGCTCGCTCCTGTTCCGAACAGGTGGGCTTATAAGTCTCAAACGATGCACCGACCAGGCGGGGCGGAATCCGGCAGGATGACCACACCGCCTGAAAGCGTAGCTCTTCACTGGAAAAATCCTTTATACTCATCGTCTTCTTCACCTTTCACGTCCTGGCCCGCCACTCCCTGAGCTGGCGGTGAAGCGCGCGCCTGCAGGCGCTTCGAGTTAAGTCTGTCATAATGTTTGCGCAGTTTATCAACGCTCAATATATTGGCTTGCCAGAACGAATCGCCCTGGGCAAATAGGATTACCTGTTTCACTTCCTCCGGAGGTCTTTTGTCCAAGCGCAGGATAGCATCCATGCTCTTAGACCACTTTTGCAAGTCGGGCTTTTTAAAACCAGGCAGGTGCTCCAATATTTTCAGCAGCAAGAGTTCCGCCAGCTGATAGGGCAATGTGTCGGAAGTATATAACTCTTTTTCTTTCACTGTCTTTACTACTGTCTTTAGACCCGTCGCAATCGCCGGATCACCCAGGGTTTGCACTTGGTTATGGGTTGTCTGATCGGATAACCCCACCCTTATCCGATTAGACAACCCATAACTTGTCCGATCGGACAACCCCCAACCTTCTACCGTTGTCTGATCAGACAACCCATAACCCTCAGGGCTGGTCTGATTAGACAAGCCTTCCACTGCACAGTCATATACCCCCGAGTTGGCATTATCTAATAAGGCCTGCAGATTTATGCAGGCTGCATCCCATTCAGCAATCCGGCTCGTAAAAGCATATACCGGCGTTTTACCTGGCTCGTAGGATAGCCGGCGGATAATCTTCTTGTGCAGCAAATCCGCCAGCTGGCGAGATATGTAAGCCTTGCTGGTACCGCAGGCCGAGGCGAAATCTCCAAGGGATATCGCATCCTCACTGCGGTTCCAACCATAGGTGCGACGCAGCAGAAATAGGCAGATACCCATTTGGGTGGCATTCAGCCGGGTTATGGTCAGTGCCTCCAGTATGAGGTTAGCTATTCGGGTGAACCCATCTTCACAGTCAGCTTTAAAAATTTCCCGGTCGCCCCTGGGCATCCACCCACCCCCTTGCTGGAATAAAATTTCCCCAACGTTTCACAAATACCCATCACTTTCCCATAGACTTCCACCCAAAGCAACCCCGCCTGGATTCAGCATAACGGGTCTTATTATCGCGCCGGCAATAGGGCAGCCGGAACCGGCATTTGATTCGTTCTTTAAAATCACTGCCACCTTCAGACTGCCAATAGAAACACGTCCCACAGCAACGCTCCACTTCATCCGTAACCTGTATTTCATCCGTAAGCATTATCCTTCCCCCTCACTCTTTTTTATCTAAAACCACTCATGCGGGGATAGGATATGCAGCCAGCCCCCTTTTGCAAAATCCACCCTTAAATAAGGAATCTTGCCTTTAACATATTTAATTTTTGCCGGGAGATGATTCTCAGGCAATTCCCAAACTGCCCAGTAATTGTTTAAAAATTCCTCAAATAATTTTTTATGAGAGTCATTTAATTTTTCGTATCCAATAACATCCGCAGTGTTCGTCAAGATATGACCTTTATAGTTGATAGTAATTCTTCGTGCAGTTAAAGCACTAATCCCCAGCCAACAATCCGAGGGACTAATCCCCCAAAACTTACAGACATTTAGTTTGGCTTGCTGCTCGTCTTCGGCTTGGGTAATATTATTTTTGCTTCTTGCACAGGTAACCGCGTACCAGATTAGTTTTGGTGAGCTATCTTCCTGGGGGAATTCTGCAATTTCTCGCACTGTCATTGTCATCATTAACCCCTCCTAAATTATTTTGAAATAAATCCAGAGCTGGACTTTGGCGTCTGTGGTTACTAGGCTTTTTCTATTTCATTAACACTCCCCGGCGCGGATGCCTGGTCTGGTCTTATCTGGAGCTGAACTCCGATGAACACACCGGGTATGGTTTCATTGAGGGTATTAAGGGCCGGACTGCAGGCTAGCCGCTGCCCTTGAAAGGTGGTATAAAGACCATTTTCATCCTCATGGATCTCCTGCTCGATCCGAGTATATTGGAGATAGTATATTTGCACTTTTTTGTCGGGCTCAATAGACATTTAACGAATCTCCCTTCCCATTAAACGATTCCACTAAGATCCAGATAGATCGATATACAGATAAATACTATGGCGACCTACCATCAACTCTAAGGCTGATTTAAGCACCTCTATATCATGTTGAAAAACATTATTTTCATCTTGATCGGTCGGATTAATTAGTGACTCTCTATCTCTAATCAAATCTGTTAAGCCGGCCAACACTTCATCTCTGGTCATTAATAGTTCCCCTCACCTTCACAGTTAATTTAGCTAAGCATGTCGAGCTGGGCCAGAACGGTCAGCAGGAATAGGGAAGTGGTCAAATAAATAGGAATGCGGTCAATATAGTAAATGCCTTGGCCTAATGAAGCGGAGTCCTCAAGGAATGGCTCCGAATTGCCTGGCATCCTTAATGGTGAGTAAACACTCTACTGATGGTTACCTGACACTGGTATTTCCGTGCAGTTCTCCCCTGAAGACACCATCTCATTTTCCGAAATAACCGCAACTGAAGCAAAATAATCATTCATCTGATAAACCTTAGCCATAAGCCGCTGCTCCTCCCTCGGATCGGCTGCCGGGAATCTCGTATTTACTTTCCAACTCGGCTTGGTAGTTATGAATATTGATCTGCGCCAGTTCTGCCGCTCTAATCATAGCCAGCTGTTCCAGCGCTTTCCGGCAGAGTTCCTCGCCATATTCGCTATCCTCTGACGATAGGCAGTTTATCTCATTGATACTCTCGGTATAATCCTCCTGGGCAGTTATACCTGCTTTGATTTCCATTCGGGCCTGATTAATTTTGCCGAACAGCAAGTGCATATCCTCCAGCTCGACACTGTTCAAATCACATTTCATCAATTTATACCTCCACTTTTTATATCTCTTTTTAACAATCACTAAACGCCTGAAACAATAAATTTCCGGCCCGCCGTGCATCCCCAACACTACTTGCGATCGGGCCAGAGACCTGACTTAATCCCATTTAAGTGAATATCCATTGCTGACCTTAGCTTTCGGTTGGGGGTGGCGGATGCGGGGTTTTTTAATCGTACGTATGTCGACCACCACCTTTTTGGATTCAATCCAATCCTGCAAATCATCCGGATCGATCCGCCAGTTGCTATTTTTACCTTCGCGCAATTTGTAGGCAGGGAAGGTTGGATCCCGGCACAAAGTATAAGCCGCACTGGAGGAAATATTTAAAACATTGGCAAGCTCATACGGGGTTAGTTGCGGTTTAATAAATGCCACCTCCTGGTTATTCTGTCGGATAGAATGTGCTGCTGGACCCTACCTCTACCTGGGAACCGCCGATTGATTTTACTGCAGGCCTTGTACATCATGTCGAACGCTGTCGGCAAAAAAAATTTCTTCTACTTTTACTTTTAAGAAGCGAGCAATCCTAATCATCACTTCACCACTGACTTGTCGCTTGCTATTTTCTATGTCAGATAGATAAGGTCTGGATATACCAACGTTCTTGGCTAGCTCCCCCTGGGTAAGGCCCTGCTCTTTTCTCACTTGGCTGATTAGATTATTTATCCTGTATTCCTCCTTTTTTGTAATTAAATTGTATTTCATGTTGTACAGATTATAATTTTATATTTAAAATTCGTCAACCTTGCTAGACAAATAATTTTTTATTTTGTATCATGTATAACATGGGTGACAAGTTTTGAAAATGAAGGAGCAAATGCAAAATGAATGATAGCAATAATCTTGGCAAATTTATTAAAAAGCTCAGAGTTGAAAAGGATTTGAGTCTGCGCGAGCTGGCCGAACTTACCAGCCTCAGCCATTCATATTTAAATAATCTGGAGAATGGTTCCGACCCGCGTAGTGGCAAACCGCTTTCCCCTTCAATTCCAACTCTGGAGAAGCTCAGCGTTGGGTTGAATGTGTCTTTGCATAAATTAATTGACATGGTGCGGGGAGACGAAGCGGAAAAATTGCCGGTAGCAGCCAATATTTCAGCAACCAATTCGGTTGATAGGCAGGATGAGTCAGTAGTACCAGAAATGGCCTATGAGTTAAAGAGGGATAATTTTCGCCTGGTACCAGTGCTAGGTAAGGTTGCCGCCGGGGAGCCTATCTTTGCCGAAAACAGCATTGAGGACTGGATCCCGGTGGATATGTCCATAATCCGAACTCATGGCGCCGATTTGAGCCAGTATTATTACCTGCGCATTCACGGGAATTCTATGGAACCTTTATTTAATGACAAAGATATGGTTCTGGTTAAGCAGGGCTCGGTTGAGGATGGGCAAATTGCGGTTGTTCTTTGCGGTGCAGAAGATGCCTGCGTGAAAAAGATACAATATTTACAGGAACAGGAATTATTAATGCTTATTTCCCGTAACCCGAATTATCCGCCGGTGACAAAGCCGATTGCCGACTGTCAGCTTCTGGGCAGGGTAGTTTTGCGCATTGGAGAACCACGGTGGTAACACCATTAAGATAGATACTGAATGGCAAAGAGGAAGCATGTTTGTGCGACATAAAAAGAGCAGGAGGGGATCTAATGAGTCTAAACGGCAAAGCAATACAGATCGATGAGAACCTGTACAAACTTACGGTTTATTTGGGCAAGGACAAACATGGTATATATCGTCGCCGAACTAAAGAAGTTGAATGCACTAATCCTAAAAAGGTTGAAAAATTACTGAGAGATTATATCAGTGAAATTGAGGAAGAGTTGGAGCAAGCAAATGTTTTTGCTCCCTCAGAAAACCTTTTGAAAGATTATCTAACCCAGTGGCTCAGTATAAAAAAGCCGGATTTGGAGCGCAATACCTATGAGAGTTATAAATGGGAAGTGGAAAAACACATCTCGCCAGTAATAGGGCATATACCGTTATCGGAATTATCCCCGCTTTATATCCAGGAATTTTATACTGGTAAAATTGAACATGGCAGGCTGGACAAGAAAGGTGGACTATCCAATCGTGCGGTCCAGTATTTACACTCGATTTTGAACCAGGCACTTGAAAAGGCTATTGATCTGGAGTTAATCGATAGGAACCCCTGCAAAAAAATTAAGCCCGCCAAAGACAAAAGGCGTTCTGAGGAAAAAATTGTTTATCTGGATAAGGAGCAACTGGCAGGGTTTCTTATTAATTGCAAGCAGCATCTAGATTATGTTTTAATATATACTGCCGCATACACGGGCATGAGACAGTCAGAACTATTAGCGATTACCTGGGATAAAATATTGTGGAAAAATGGGGCGATCAAGATTGACCGGGCGGTAAATTTGCTGGAAAGCGGCGAGTTCGATGATGGGAGAACTAAGAACGCGACTTCGACTCGTACCATAGATGTAAGCAAACGGGTGATGATTCTGCTGAAGAAGCATAAAAAAGAGCAGTTGAAATATTTAGCTAGTAAAGGTATTCGTAACCAGCTTAATCTGGTGTTTATTGATCCCAATGGCGGGTATATGAATAGAAAGAACCTGGCCCATCGG
>JAQUUV010000112.1 GCA_028693695.1 Syntrophomonas sp. | reverse complement strand
TCAACTTCCTTGCTGATGGCATAGGGTCCAAGCTTAGTCCGTAGCTGGTTGGCGAACTCTTCATAGTTTGCTTCTCCCCCTACAAAGTGGCTCATCTCAACAACAAGGATTTCTCCTTTGGTACCTTCTATGAATTCCTTGATTGAATCAAATTCGGAGTCCATATCAACTCCCTTAAGGAAATGGTGAGTATAAGCTCCATCGTCTGCCAGATACATGCGCAGATCCAACCAGCGGATTCCTGCATCGAGCTGCTGGGCAATATTATAGTCGTTGCATATGGCCAGGTCTTTTATAGAATCGTAGACAACTCCATATGCTGCATTTTTCATTTGCTGCAATTGGTCGTCATTGATTGTAAGAAATTTTATTTGATCAATCTGAGCAATAAGCGTGTCAACAGTGGTTAAGGCATCGTTTATTAGTTGTGTGTTTTCATCTTCCGGAGCTATTTCATCTATGAAATCCCATGTTCCGGTATCGTGAGTTGCGGGGAAAGCAACCTCCCGGAGCGGTTTATTAATTATTTCCGGTGCAAACGACATCCAGTTGCGAAAATAGTCTTTCGGTATGATGTACCAACTGTCCTCGTTTTGTGGAAGCGTTACCATTTTGACACCAGCATTGTCCCCTGAACCTTGCCCGGAAAGATAGTTCTTCCAGTTGGCCGACTGGAGCAGCACCTTATCATCCGGTTTTACTGTGTCGGTGGAATCATTATTCGCAGCATTTATAAATTTCCAGGTCTCCTGTTGGTAGGGCAGATCCGCCATCCCAATAACGTACCCGTTCCTATCAGGCTGGGCCGGATATTGGTAATATCGCACAGAAAGATAGTTATTCCAATAAACTGACCGGAGCTGCACTGGCTCATTGAACTTCACAGCCTCGGTAGAATCCGGCTGCTCAGGATCCACAAGCATCCAATTTTCTGATTCTCCCGGATACTGCATCAGTTGTACGGCGGCGTAATCACTTCCGCCTGTCCCCGAGACGTGGGTGCGGAACTTATCTGATTTTGCATTGACAATATCGCCATAATGTATTTCAACGCTAACCGGCTGGTGAATATAGTCCTTGGGCGCAATTAACCATCTTTCATATGCTCCGGGGGTTTGGATCATTTTAACCTTGGCATTATCCCCTGAACCTTGCCCAGAAAGGTAATTCCCCCAGTTGACTGACTGGAGATACACAGTATCCCCCCGCTTTACCGTGGCGGTGGAATCAGGATTCTTAGAATCTTTAATTACCCATGCGCTGGGTTGAGGCACCAGTTTGAGATCAGCATTATCTCCTGATGCTTGAAGGTAATTGTCCCACCACCAGTGTGAACTAAGATACACTGTATCATTGAACTTCACGGCCTGACCTGAATTAGGATTATTGGCATTAAGGATTCTCCAATCTTCATCCCCTACCTGCTGCATCAGTTTTACATCACAAATAGGATATCCCATGTCCCCCGAAAGGTAGTTTCTGAAGATAACTGACTTCAGGGAGATTTTATCAAAATAGTAATGTATCTCATTGTTGTCTTGTACTGCACCAGGCATGCCGCCAAAGCCTGCTTGTTTAATAGCCTGTATAACAGTCGCGTCCTGATAACCGGTGGCTTTGACAATAATCATATAGTTGCGGACCTCTGTAAAGACATCCGCATTAATGGTGATGTTTCCCGAAGCAACGCTATACTGGCTGGCAATGGAGGTAAAGTTGACGGTAATATCGCTAATAGCCGCTCTCCAAGCCGGATTATCAGCAAAGCTAAGGTTAATTTCCTGGCTAACCTTATTATCGGCAATGTCAGCCGTCAATTCCGGGGGATTTTGGGCAGACGATTTTGAGCTTCCAGTACTTTTAGGTACAACGGGATTTACAGCATTGGTTGAAGCAGTCGATTTATCCAGTATCTTACCCGCAATAGACGCTATAATTCCATGTCCTAGAACAAGTTCTGTAACCTGTTGTTGGAAAGTAAGACCAGCAGCATTTACCTCCGCTTTTTCAACCTTGCCTTCGCCTTTGACTTGAGCAGAAGCACCTGCTATAAAGTTTACTATTGTAGCTTCTTTTAATACATTAATCATAGTGCCGGCAGCTTGAGCAGATGTTTCCAGGGTGACATTTCCGTTTACAAATTCAATATCTGCTTTTGCATCAACGTACACTTGAAAATCGCCGGCAAATTGCAGTTCCGAATTACCAGTATACGTGGGCGATACTTGAACAACACCAAAGCCTTGACCTGCCAGATTGTTTTCTTCCAACCTGGCAGCAGATTCAAGGGTCACATTTCCTACCACGGATGTACCTTCAGCTACGATTCTGGGGGTCTCGCCAAAATCTTTATCAACCAGCACTTCATTCAGATTGGAATTATGTATAATAACCGAATGTGCACCACCACCGCTTATTAATGTCCTGCCTGTAACGCTTACGTTGTCAAGTTGGACATTACCATCCCCTACTCCGGCTGTAAGTATAAGATTGCCTTCAATTTTGGCATTTCTAATATTCACACCTGGACAGGTTACAGTCACGTTTCCCGTAATAGCTGTTGGATCCTTTTCCGGTCCATAAATACCTGCAACATTGTATACTGTTCCGAGAGCCTGGTATAAAACCGTCACGGCTTCTGCCCTGCTAATATTATTTAGAGGCCGAATAGTATTGTCGGGATATCCTTGAAAGTATTGTTCTATAACTGCCGAATTGAGTGATTCCTTTCCCCATTGCGGTATATATCCAGCATCTTGGTATCCGTTAAGTTTTGCAGCGACTTCATGATTTCTTAACTTCAGTACTGAGGAAAGTATTTTTGCTACCTCTACCCTGGTTATAAGGTTATCAGGTTTAAATGTGCCATCTTCGTAACCTGATATATATCCGGCTGCTTTTGCTTTTTCAATATCACCTGCATACCATACATCTGAAGAAACATCTGAAAAAGCAATTGTAGTCTTAGCAGTCAATCCCAGTGCCCGGTTTAGTACCGCAACAAATTCGGCTCTGGCAATATTATTATCCGGCTTAAATGTACCATCTTCATAACCCTGTATAAGACCTTTTCCCAAAAAATCGTTCACCTGTGTGGCAGCCCAATGCCCTGTAGTATCTAAGTTCTGAGCAAAAACCGGCATAGTAATCGAAAACAGCATTACCAACAAGATACTTACCAAGGTACTTTTTCTTAACTTCACGTTATTACCTCCCCTTGTTTAAAAAGTTGTTTGTGTAATATTTTATGAAATATTATAAGAGCAAAAATAATGACTACAGTCGCCAACTTAAGTCATTATACAATATCTTTCATATTATTGGTCAATATTAGGGGAAAAATGATGAAAAAAGGAGAAAACAGGCAACAAGAAAACAGCGGGCCGATAAATGTCACCCTCTTCCCACTTTATATCAAAATTTAAGACTTGAAATAGTAGCTTGATAAGCTATAATTTAAAAGCACTAATTTTTTCTTCGCAAGGAATAATAAACATAATTTTGATGCTTTTAGTGGTTCAATATTGTACGACAGGAGGAAGATTCAGCCTTGAAAAAGAAATACCTGTATTTATTTCCCCTCCTAATTATCTTAGGAATGGTTATATCTTTTAGCCTTTCTTTGGCTGACTTCAAAGATTTTAAATCTACGCTAGAAGTATTTATGTCTAGACCAGAAAATATAGTTCACAATAGGAAATCGCCGGTGAATGAAACCATCGCCAGCCCGGAATCTGCAACTCGAATTGATAACGGAGTGACCCCTACTGTTGGCACGGTAACACCACCACCGGCAAATCCTCCAGTAAAGACCCTTTCGGTTCCTATTCTTATGTATCATGAAATTGGAGACGGTCCCAGCAGCCTGTACGTTTCAGAAAAAAATTTTCGTGCCCAAATGCATTACTTGAGATCCAATGGGTACAAGATAGTAACCATGACTCAAGCTCGGGAAATGCTGGCAAACAAACAAATACCACCCAAGGTTGCGGTTATAACCTTTGATGATGGGTATGTGTCGATTTACAATAGAGCATGGCCCATTCTGGAAGAATGTGCTTTTCCTGCAACCGTTTATGTATGTAGCAGTTTTCCCGGACTCTACAACTATCTTACCTGGGATCACATTAAAATACTGCATTCGGGCGGGGTAGAAATTGGCAGCCACTCCCATACCCATCCGGCATTAAATACCGTGAGCCCAACTGCTTTAGCCCAGGAAGTAGTGGGTTCCAAACAAATATTGGAACAAAAGTTAGGGACTAAGATTGATTCCTTTTGTTATCCTTGCGGAGCCTATAACGAAAATATACCTGCAGTGATAAAGAAGGCTGGTTACACATCGGCGGTTACTGTCAACTTCCGCAAAGCAACATCTCAGGATGATTTGTATCTCCTACCCAGAATAAGGGTGTTCAAGGCTGATACTATTAGTTCCTTTGCTAAAAACATTCAGTAGAGAAGGTACCGGTTTCTTTAAGAGCGTACACCTCTTCCGTTACTTTCTATAATTGGTATTTATCTTTTAGCCAATCAATCGTTATTTTTTCTCTCATGGCAGTTTTATCCAAGAACCGATGACCTGCATTATCTACCAGAAATAAACTACAGCTATTTAGCCTTTCCTGCATATAAACAGCATTACTAGGATCAACGACTTCATCATCCTTGGCGTGTACTATTAAAACCGGTCTCGATTGAATATCTTGAAGGTAAGATTCCATATCATGATGACTAAAATCCGAAACCAGATCCGGACAGAGCATATATTCCCCTACCTCATCCCTTATCTTAGCGGCTTCTCCTCTTTTCATACGTTTGAAGTCTTCAGGCATAATTTTAGCAAAGGTTTGTTCCAGCTTGGCCGGAACCGACCATAGTATATACCCAGCAATTCTTTGGTCCTTTGAACCTCCAGCTAGAACCGTACTTCCCCCAAAACTTCTCCCTAGCAAAATAATGGGCAACGAAAATTTGGCATCAATATAGTCCAAAACCTGTTCAAGGTCATCAGCCTGGCGTGTAAGGGTAATCTGCGAAAAATCGCCTTCACTACTACCACTGCCACTGAAATCAAATGCCAAGGTACCAATGCCTAATTGCTGGAGCTTTTCAGCAAATGCATAAATTTTCCCACCATTTTCTTTGGCCCCCCTGAATCCATGGCATACCACTAACATATAGCGCCCTATTTCCGGAGGTTCAAATAGGTAAGCCTCCAGCTTCTCCAGATATTTATTACTGATGGTCACGTTTTGCATTATCAACACCCCGCTTTTAATATATCCTTATACATCACATTTCGAGTTGCATATAGAATTACCTGGATTTCATGCTTATAATTTTTAGTTCTACATCCGAAAGTCAATTCCTGTTCTTTTTATGTATATCCCTAATTATTGCTATTGATCTATTCACACTAGAAAAATCCTGATATTTTAAGTTGCTATGCAATAATTACCGAATATATATTGATTTATTCAAACTCAGAGGTTATAATCTTAATTGTTGCAAACAAACCATCTCGGGCCATTAGCTCAATTGGCAGAGCAGGTGACTCTTAATCACAAGGTTGCAGGTTCGATTCCTGCATGGCCCACCATTAAAAAGCAAGGTATATAGGTGTTCTAAAGGGAAGAAATTTTTAAATTTCTTCCCTTTTTCCATCCTGGTGCCATTTCGATGCCATGACTTATGAACTTTTTGACATACTTTCCTTAAATTATCACCAATATATTTTTTTCTTCCGATCTCAAACAATATTGGTGTATTTTTACGATATAATAACTATATAACTCCTATCAAAATGGAATTAGGGAATATTGCACATAGGGAGGGATGAATCAATGAGCTATTTAGAAGGCTCTAAGCCTGGACAATGTCAGGAAAACCAGATTGGTCGTAAACAGAAAGTTACTGTACCCCTTCAAGAGCAGCAGCATGATAATTTCACTGCCTTTTTTGATAATATAAATAGTCTCCTATTTGTAATGGATCTTAATGCTAATATCAAAAGAGTTAACCGTACCGTACTTGAACGCTTGGGTTACAGCGAAGAAAAATTACTGGGTCAAAATGTCTTGCTACTCCATACTCCTGAAGATCGTGACAGTGCACAAAGAATAATATCTTCAATTTTAACGGGAGAAGAAAAGTATTGCCCGCTTCCCCTTCTGAGTAAAACAGGTGAGCATATTCCAGTAGAAACCAGGTTCTTTAAGGGGCGATGGAGCGATGAGGAAGTATTGTTTGGTATCAGCAGAGATATCTCTGACCTTAAAATATCAGAAGAAAAATTTTCTCATGTCTTTCATTCCAACGTAGTTATGATGACTATCTCCTCCCTTAAGGAGGGACGCTATCTTGATGTCAATGAAGTATTTTGCGAGAAGCTAGAATTTCGTCGAGAAGATGTTATCGGCCGCACATCAATAGAGCTTGGTATTTTCGAGAATAGTTGGCAACGTGAATCCACTGTAAAAATGGCATTAGAGACAGAAAAAGTCCACAATGTTGAAATCACAGTGCGAACCAAAAGCGGGTACGATCTTATTGGACTATATTCTACAGATATAATCAATATAAAAAACGAAGAGTATCTTCTGACTATGATAACCGATATTACCGAACGAAGAAAAATAGAAGAAGAACTGCGATTAAAAAATGAACAACTGCACGTGCTCAATGATATGTTGGAAGTTTATGCCACCACCGATGGTTTGACTAATTTATATAACCACAGGTTTATATTCGAAAAACTGCAATTAGAAATTGACCGGGCCCGGCGTTATCAGCAACCTCTTAGTATTCTGATGCTGGATATTGACCATTTCAAAAAAGTAAATGATAGCTACGGACATCAGACCGGAGATCAAGTGTTGCGTACAGTTGCCGATATAATAAAGTCAAATCTGAGAGAAGTTGACTTGGTCGG
>JAQUUV010000005.1:26370-33946 GCA_028693695.1 Syntrophomonas sp. | reverse complement strand
AAGGCCCTGGCTAAACGCAAAGATGAATTGCGCGATGTCTATATCATCTCCTCCAGTATGATGCACTATTGTGAATGTGCGAAATGCGACCCCAGTCAGGAACACTTTATTATGAATGATGTCTCATTCTCAGTAGCTGAAAGAAAGATGCAGGCCGATGGTATGGTATACCATATTCCCTCTGTGCTTCATGAAATACCTGAATTCTACCAGAGGCGGCCTTCTGACGTGGTATTTGTAACTGCCACTCCCATGGATGATAAGGGCTATTTCAACCTTAGCGTCACCGGCCTGAGTACTGCATCTCAGCTAAGAACAGCCAAACACATTGTCGTGGAAGTACATGATAAACTCCCCTTAGTCTTTGGCAATGAACAGTGGCTGCATATTTCCCAGGTAGACCATGTAGTTGAAGTTGATGACAGCAAGCTCCCCTTATGCTTGCCCAATATTGAAGTTACCGATATTGATATAATGATAGCGGAACACATCGTAAAAGTCATTGAGGATGGGGCTTGTCTACAGCTAGGTGTAGGTGGAACCCCGAATCATGTTGGCAAAATAATCGCTTCCTCAGACCTGAAGGATCTGGGCGTGCATACCGAACTGTTTGCGGATGCTTATGTAGAAATGTTTGAAGGCGGACAAATCACCAATAACAAAAAGAGCATCGATAAAGGTATATCAGTATGCAACTTCGCTTTTGGTTCCCAGAAATTATATGAATTTGTAGATCGTAACCCTCTGATCAATATAGCTGGCACTGATTATACCAACGATCCGTTCATAATTATGAAGAATGATAAAGTAATATCTATCTGTAGTTGCTTGAACGTAGATATACTAGGCCAGGTATCCTCAGAGTCGGTTGGACGTAAACAGGTTTCAGGAACAGGCGGACAAATGGATTTCCATTATGCCGCTTTCCATTCCCAGGGCGGAAAAGGAATAGTTTGCTTGCCATCCGCTCGTTTAAATAAAAAGACTGGTAAATATCAATCTAATATAGTACCTTCCTTTATACCAGGTACCGTTGTAAGTCTTCCCAGTGCACTGACTGGCTACGTGGTCACCGAATATGGCATGGTAAACCTTAAAGGAAAATCCACCTGGGAAAGAGCAGAAGACCTGGTGTCCATTGCCCATCCTGAATGTCAAGACGAGTTAATTCAGGCATGCCAGGAAGCTAATATTTGGAGAAAGAGAAATAAATAAGATAATAATGCTCTAAAATCTTGGAACAATGGGGGAGGGGGTTATTCCCCTCCCCCATTGAATTAATTCCTTTTGGCGCAATCTTTGTTTATGGCTTCATTGAAAATGGTCAAGGCCACCTCTGCAAAACAGGAATTTGCAGAGGTGGCCATTTCTAGGCTTCTTTTCTTTGAAGGACTAATCAACCTGGTTCAACCTTTTCTTCATCAGCATATAATTGATACTGTCCACAATGGCCTGCCAGGAGGCTTCTATAATATTCTCAGATACACCTACGGTGCTCCATTTTTCGGTCGGGTTGGACGATTCCACCAGTACCCTTACCCGAGCAGCGGTTCCCTGTTTTCCGTCTAATACCCTCACCTTATAATCAGTGAGATGCATCTCGCTAATCTCGGGGTATACTTCAGTCAGAGCCTTACGTAACGAATTATCGAGGGCATTTACCGGGCCATCTCCTTCAGCGGCGGTATGAAAGGTTTCATCGCCAACAGTAACCTTTACAACTGCTTCAGAAATAAAACCGCCTTCTTCGTGCTTTTCCAGAATTATTTTTAGGTTATTTAGCTGGAAGAAGTCACTAACCTGTCCAAAAGCCTTACGTAGTAGTAACTCGAGGGAAGCATCGGCCCCTTCAAATTGAAAGCCCTCGCTTTCCAGTTCCTTGATTTGCTTGATTACTTTGCGGGTCTCAGCATCATAGCTATTAACATCCAGATTAAGCTCCTTAGCCTTGTAAAGCAGGTTGGAAATCCCCGATAGCTCCGAAACTAAAACCCGGCGGTGGTTACCCACTTCCTCAGGATTAATATGTTCATAGGTAAGGGAGTCTTTCAATAGGGCGCTTACATGAATGCCTCCCTTATGAGCAAAAGCTCCATAGCCTACAAAGGGTTGGTTATTGGGGCTGGACATGTTGGCAATTTCATTAATGTAGTGTGAGACTTCGGTCAAACGCTTGAGCCTCCCAGGTGGAAGACCGCGCTTATTCATTTTAAGTTCAATATTGGGAATGATCGAGCAAAGGTCAGCATTACCGCAGCGTTCCCCGTAATTATTAATCGTACCTTGAATTTGGATAAATCCTCTTTGTACGGCCAACAATGAATTGCTAACAGCACAACCCGAATCATTGTGGGCATGAATCCCCAACGGGGTTTTAATTTCTTTCTGAACTCTGCCAATAAGCTCATCCAGCTCCCATGGCAATGTACCCCCGTTGGTATCACATAACACCAGGCAATCTGCACCTGCACTAGCCGCCGTAATTAGTACCTGCATGGCATAATCAGGATTATTTTTAAACCCATCAAAAAAATGCTCTGCATCGAAGATTACCTCCAGGCCTCGCTCCTTGAGATAGGCTATAGTCTCACGCACCATATTAAGATTCTCTTCCAGGCTCGTTTCCAGGGCTCTTAGAACATGAAAGTCCCAGGACTTACCGAAGATTGTGGCCACAGAAACTTCAGCCGCTAGGAGAGAGCTTATGTTATTATCCTGCTTTACCGTACCCCCTGGTTTACGAGTAGAACTAAAAGCCGCCAAGCGGGCATGCTCCAGTTCATAACCTTTCATTTGCCGGAAAAAGTCCAGATCCTTAGGATTACTGCCGGGCCAGCCTCCCTCAATATAGGAAACCCCCAGGTAGTCAAGTTTTTTAGCAATTTTCACCTTATCGTCTACGGAAAAGGATATGCCCTCTCCCTGGGACCCATCTCTTAAGGTAGTATCATAAATCATTAAATCCGGCTTTAAATTCCCAATGTTAAGTCCTCCTATTAACTGTTTAGGATGCGCTCTTTTATCAAGTCGCCCATCTGAACGGTATTAACCAATTTTTTACCTGTTTCCATTAGATCTGGAGTACGGTAATCTTCCTCCAGCACTTTAAGTACCGCTAACTCAATCGTTCTGGCTTCCTCTTCCAAACTGAATGCATAGCGCAGCATCATAGCTGCTGACAATATGGTAGCCAGAGGATTAGCCTTACTCTGCCCAGCTATGTCAGGGGCACTACCGTGAGAAGGTTCGTAAACGCCTACCTGTCCGCCAATGGAAGCACTGGGTAACATACCGATGGACCCGGTCAGCATAGAAGCTTCATCGGTCAATATATCCCCGAACATATTTTCAGTAACAATTACATCAAATTGTCTGGGATTACGAATCAGTTGCATAGAGCAATTGTCAACATACATGTAACTGGTCTCAACATCCGGATACTCCTTAGCTAGTTCAGTAACCGTTTCTCTCCATAGACGCGATGTTTCGATTACATTGGCTTTATCCACCGAGCAAAGCTTGTGACGACGTTTGCGGGCTGTTTCATAAGCAAACCGAACAATCCTTTCAATCTCATAGGTGGAATAGCTAAGTATATCAGTGGCTTTCTGCCCCCCATCGGCAGTTGCTTCCCGGCTCTTCTCACCGAAATAAAGCCCCCCGGTCAGTTCCCGAATAACCATTAAGTCTACCCCGGTAATGACTTCCTCTTTGAGAGTGGAAGCCTGTATCAGACTTGGGAAGAGCATACAGGGACGCAGGTTGGCATATAAGCCTAGTTCCTTTCTCAAGGGTAATAAGGCCCCTACTTCCGGCCGTAAATGAACGGGTAGACTTTCCCATTTGGGCCCACCTATAGCACCTAATAATACAGCATCAGACTCCCGACAGGTAGAGAGGGTACTCTCTGGTAGAGGGTGGCCTACCGCGTCATAAGCTGCCCCGCCAATCAGCGCTTCGGTAAACTGAAACTCATGGCCAAATCTCTCTGAAATTGCCTGCAGGGCTTTTATAGCCTCCGGTACGATTTCTATACCAATCCCATCACCAGGTAGTACTGCAATTTTATACATGCTATTGCTCCTTATCTTTCACATAATTTATTAGTCCGCCCTTAGCAATGATCCCTTGCATGAAATCAGGGAAAGGAGCGGCTTGATAAATTTCCCCGGTTCTGAGATTGCGGATCTTACCGGTTTCTAGTTCCACTTCCACTTCATCACCTTCATTGATAGCATGTGCTGCTTCTGGAGATTCAAGTATTGGCAGTCCGGTGTTAATAGCATTCCGATAAAATATGCGGGCAAATGAGTGAGCGATTACGCACGAAACCCCTGCCCCTATAATAGCAATCGGCGCATGTTCCCTGGAACTGCCACAGCCAAAATTCTTCTCCGCTACAATCATGTCTCCCGGCTTAACTTTGTTGGGAAAGTCCGCATCCGCGTCTTCCATACAATGGCGAGCAAGTTCCTGCGGATCAAAAGTATTCAAATAACGCGCGGGTATTATTGCATCTGTATCTATATTGTTGCCAAACTTATAAACCTTACCGATAAATTTCAAATTTATTACACCTCCCATGGTGGAGTTATTTTGCCTTTAATAGCGCTGGCAGCGGCTACAGCTGGATTGCAAAGATAGACCTCACTCTCGGGATGGCCCATTCTGCCTACAAAATTACGATTGGTAGTAGCCAGAGCCTTCTCCCCTTTGGCTAGTATCCCCATGTGTCCGCCTAAGCAGGGACCACAGGTAGGAGTACTGACGATTGCCCCCGCTTCGATAAAGGTCTCCACAAATCCCCTGCGCATGGCTTCCAGGTAAATAGCCTGGGTTCCTGGTAAGATAATAACTCTAATTTCAGAATGAACCTTATGTCCCTTCAGGATGGAAGCAGCTACTTCCAGATCCTCAATACGCCCGTTGGTGCAAGACCCGATCACTACCTGATCAATAGATACATCAGTTGCCTGGCTTACCGGTCGGGTGTTTTCCGGCAAATGAGGGAAAGCCACCACTGGCTCCATAGCAGCTACATCGTATTCAATCGTCCGGACATAAACCGCGTCAGGGTCGGACTGGTAAACTTTATAGGGTCGCTTCACTCGCCCTTTTATATAGTCCATGGTGATCTCATCTGCACCAATAATACCGTTCTTAGCTCCTGCCTCTATTGCCATGTTGGCCATAGAAAAACGGTTGTCTATCGACAGGCTGCTGATGGCTTCGCCGGTAAATTCCATGGACATATAGCGGGCACCATCAACCCCAATATCTCCAATGGCGTGCAGGATAAAATCTTTTCCGCCTACCCAGCGAGGGGTTTTGCCGTTATAAATAAATTTAATACTTTCGGGTACCTTAAACCAGGCTTCCCCGGTAGCCATGGCTGCAGCCATATCTGTAGAGCCAACCCCGGTAGCAAAGGCCCCCAGAGCTCCATAGGTGCAGGTATGTGAATCAGCACCAATGATTAGATCCCCTGGACCCACTAATCCTTTTTCGGGTAACAGGCAGTGTTCTATGCCCATCTGTCCAATTTCAAAATAATTCTTAATGCTATATTCCTTCGCAAATTCACGCACTATTTTGCATTGTTCAGCTGATTTTATATCCTTATTGGGCGTAAAATGGTCGGGAACCAGTACGATGCTATCCTGGTCAAAGACCTTTCTTAAGCCCAATTTGTGGAACTCGGCTATGGCCACGGGAGCTGTTACGTCATTACCGAGAACAACGTCCAGCTTACAATTGATTAATTCTCCTGCTTCTATAAAATCCCTATTGGCATGTGCCGCCAGTATTTTCTGGCTGATAGTCATCCCCATAATTGCTCCTCCGTTTATTAAAAAATAGAAAAAGAATCGACGTTTTCATCTACTTTTATCTGCATATCTAAAACATGTATTGCCCTTAATTTTTATCAGTGTGTCTTGCAACAATAAACTATTAATTAAAAATTTAGAATTAAGAATTCAAAATTGCCGAATCTAACTCTCCGGGCTGCTGAGAGTCTTCTCATAGTAATACTTGTTTATTGCATTGATATAAGACTTCACACTAGCTTCAATAATATCGGTGCTCAAACCCCGACCATTATAAACTTTTTCTTCTATTTGTATCTTCGAGGCAACTTCTCCTAGAGCGTCTTTTCCGGCCGAAACGGCATGCAATTTATATTCAATCATTTTTCCGTAGATATCGGTAATCCGGTCTACCGCGCGACAGGCTGCTTCCACTGGTCCTATACCTGTAGCGGCAGCTTCAAAGAACTTATCCTCAATCGCCAGCTTTACAGTAGCGGTAGGAATCACGCTGGTTCCACAGGATATATGCAAGTATTGCAGACTGAATCGTTCCGGAACGGCTTTAGCCCGGTCTTTGATCAGGGCTTCCAGGTCATCATCATTGATTTCTTTTTTCTTATCGGCAATCTCTTTGAAACCTGAAAAGGCTTTTCCCAGTTCGTCTTCGCTCAAAATGTAACCGAGTTCCTGCAAGCGTTCTTTAAAGGCATGCCGCCCGGAGTGCTTACCCAGTACCAGGTTGCTCTTATTTACGCCTACCAGTTCCGGGCTCATTATTTCGTAGGTACTTTTATCTTTTAACATCCCGTCCTGGTGGATACCAGCTTCATGTGCAAATGCGTTGTTGCCCACAATGGCCTTGTTGGGCTGTATCACCATCCCGGTCAGGCCGCTTACCAACCTGCTAGTACGGTAAATCTCCTGATAATTGACATTAATATTTTTATTATAAAATGGTTTTCGGGTATATAATGCCATGATAATCTCTTCCAGGGAAGCATTACCGGCACGTTCACCTATCCCATTAACCGCACATTCAATCTGTCTGGCACCGTTTACCATCCCCGATAAGGAATTGGCTACCGCCATGCCCAGGTCATCATGGCAGTGTACACTGATTATGGTCTCGTGGATATTAGGCACTCGCTCCATAATGCTGCGGATGAAATTCCCAAAATCTTCGGGAACTGCATAGCCCACCGTATCTGGCAAATTTACTACATTAGCTCCGGCAGCGATGACCTCCTCTACTACTTTAGCCAAATAATCCAAATCACTGCGAGAAGCGTCTTCAGCAGAAAATTCTACATCCGCGCAGTATTTTTTGGCATATTTAACTGCGTCGATCGCCTGTTCCAGAGCCTTATCCCTGCTTATTTGCAGTTTATGCTTTAGATGAATGTCCGAGGTCGCCAGGAAAGTATGGATCCTTGGTCTCTCTGCATACTGCAGTGCTTCCCAACCCCGATCGATGTCCTTTCTTGTAGCCCGGCATAGTCCAGCAATAATTGGTCCCTTCACATTCTTAGCGATGGTTTTTACTGCCTGAAAGTCTCCTGGAGAGGCAATGGGAAACCCAGCCTCAATTACATCTACCCCCAACCGTGCTAACTGTTGAGCTATTTCCAGTTTTTCCTCCACATTCAGGCTAACTCCCGGTGACTGCTCACCGTCCCGCAGGGTAGTATCAAAAAGGTAAACCCTATTATTTTCGCCCATAGTTTCCCTCCAGATTGTTTTGAATTTTTAATTCTTAATTTTTAATT
>JAQUUV010000005.1:0-26270 GCA_028693695.1 Syntrophomonas sp. | reverse complement strand
AATTTTTAATTCTTAATTTTTAATTACGGTAGAATTTAAAATTTTAATTAAATTAAGGATTGGGATATCCCCAACCCTTAATTATTTAAGCTGTAATCCTGTAGAGAAATAACTGCGTTTACTTGCTTTCTTTGAGCCATGACATCATACTACGTAGTTCAGCCCCTACTTCCTCTATCAAGTGTTCCTTACCCTGTCTTCTGAGAGCATTGAATTGCGGACGACCCACCATGTTTTCCAATATCCAGTTCTTGGCAAAAGTACCATCTTGAATCTCGGTGAGAGCTTCTTCCATAGCCCACCGAGCTTCTTCCCCAATAATTTTAGGTCCTTTGATATAATCTCCCCATTCAGCAGTATCACTGATGGAGTGACGCATCTTACTCATACCGCCTTCATTCATCAGGTCAACAATTAATTTCAACTCGTGGAAACATTCAAAATAAGCAATTTCCGGCTGGTAGCCAGCTTCCACCAGAGTCTCAAATCCGATTTTTACCAGTTGGGTAACTCCACCACACAATACACACTGTTCACCAAACAGGTCAGTTTCGGTCTCCTCTTTAAATGTAGTTTCGATAACTCCGGCTCTGGTGGCACCAATTCCGCAAGCATAGGCTAATCCAAGTTCTTTGGCCTTACCGGAATAATCCTGTTCCACAGCAACGATGGCGGGAACTCCTGCACCCTGTTCATACGTACGTCTTACCATATGTCCAGGGCCTTTGGGAGCTACCATAAATACGTCTACAAAAGCAGGAGGTACTATTTGGCCAAAATGAATGTTAAATCCGTGGGAAAAGCACAGGGCATTGCCTTCTTTTAAGAAAGGTTTAATCTCTTCTTTATATACTCTGGCCTGCAATTCATCAGGAACCAAAATTTGAATAATATCACCTGCTTCAGCTGCTTCAGGAGTAGTCATGACCTTAATTCCTGCTGCAATTACTTTGTCCCATTCCCGTTGGGTAATATCATCAAATGGTTTTCTTAGACCTACTACTACGTTCACTCCACTATCGTGAAGGTTCTGAGCCTGGGCATGACCCTGGGAACCATATCCTATTACCGCTACAGTTTTACCCTTTAAAAGATCCAGATTAGCGTCAGAGTCATAATACATTTTTGCCATTTTTAATTTCCTCCTTATTTTCTTGTTTTTTTGTAATATATTTAGTTTGTTAACTAACTACTTGGAACCGCGCACCATGGCAACCTTACCTGTACGCACCAGCTCAATAATACCAAAAGGCCGAAAGGAATCTTCAATAGCATCAATTTTGCCCCGGTCACCGGTGGCCTCAATAATCAAAGAGTTCCGGCCAATATCCACAATACGGGCGCGGAAGATATCCACTATTTGAACAATCTCTGCTCTTACATTGTTATCCGCTTTCACCTTTATCAGAACCAATTCGCGATCTACTGCGCGCTCACTAGTAATATCAATCACCTTGCAAACATCCACCAGTTTATAAAGCTGTTTGGTTACCTGCTCTATAACCTTATCGTCTCCCTCAACCACAATAGTCATTCGGGAAATGCCAGGATTTTCTGTGGTTCCTACTGTTAGACTGTCTATGTTATAGCCCCTTCTACGGAACAAAGTGGTTACTCGGGTCAATACGCCGGGCTTATTTTCCACGGTAACGGCCAGGGTATGTTTATTCATTATCCTCACCTCCCAGCATGTTTAGGAGGGATTGTCCCGGAGGCACCATCGGGTACACATTAGCCTCCCGTTCAACCCAGAAGTCCATGAGTACCGGGCGGTCTTTGATCTGCAAGGCTTCCTGTAAAGCACTCTCCACATCCTCGTTTCTGGTTATCCTCATCCCAACAGCCCCATAAGCCTCAGCCAGCTTGACAAAATCCGGTTGATGGGTCATGTCGGTATAGGAGTAGCGCCCATTGTAGAATAGACCCTGCCATTGGCGCACCATACCCAGATACTGGTTGTTTAGTATGCATATGATGACAGGCACTTTATACTGTACCGCTGTCCCCAGTTCTTGTATATTCATCTGGATACTGCCGTCACCTGCAATGTCTATTACTGTCATATCCGGTCGGGCTATTTTGGCTCCGATAGCGGCAGGAAAACCATAACCCATGGTTCCCAATCCTCCAGAAGTCAAAAAAGTACGGGGATTTTTATATTGGCAATACTGGGCAGCCCACATCTGATGCTGCCCCACCTCAGTAGTAATTATCGCCTCGCCCTGAGTAAGCTCGTATATCTTCTCTATTACATGCTGAGGCATGATACGTCCCTCGGAAGACTTTCCATAGCGAAGCGGAAACTCAGCCTTCCATCGGGAAATTGTCTGGTGCCATTCGCTAAGTTCTTCCCGAGATTGCAATCGGGGTATTAAAGCCTGCAAGGCTTCTTTGACATCACCGACAATAGGTACGTCTATATCAACATTTTTGCCAATCTCAGCCGCATCGATATCAATGTGTATAATCGAGGCGTTAGGAGCAAAATGTTCAAGCTTAGCCGTTACCCGGTCATCAAACCTGACTCCCACTGCAATAAGCACATCACATTCACTAATAGCGTAATTAGCATAGCGGGTGCCATGCATGCCCAGCATACCCAGAGCCAGATAGTTCATACCGGGAAAAGCCCCCATGCCCATTAAGGTCGTGGTTACCGGTATTTTTGCTTTCTCCGCCATTTCTTTCAACTCTACCGCAGCCCCGGAGATTATTATTCCTCCCCCAGCGTAAATTACCGGCCGTTCAGCCCGGTTAATCATTTCCGCTGCAGCAATGATTTGGCCGTTGTTTACACCCTTCATAACCCGATATCCCCGAATATTGACCTCTTCATTATTATCCTCGAAATCAATTACCCGATCCATTACGTCTCTGGGCAAATCCAAGACCACGGGACCTGGACGGTTGGTGCCGGCGATATGGAAGGCTTCCTTCACAAGTCGGGCTACATCTTCAGTTCTTTCCACCATGTAACTATGTTTGGTTATGGGCAGAGTTATACCGATTATGTCAGCCTCCTGGAATGCGTCTGTTCCTATAAATGAACTACCCACCTGTCCGGTTAAGACCACCATTGGTACTGAATCCATATAAGCCGTGGCAATCCCTGTTACCAGATTGGTTGCCCCTGGTCCCGAAGTTGCAAGACAAACGCCTGTTTTACCAGATGCCCGGGCATATCCATCTGCAGCATGTGCAGCTCCCTGCTCGTGACGAACTAGAATGTGCTGTATAGGGGAATCATAAAGGGCATCATAAATTGGTAATGCCTGACCTCCCGGATAGCCAAAAATTACATCGACTCCCTCCTTCTGCAGGCAGTGCAACAATATTTCGGCTCCTTTCATCTTCACTCCCATCACCTCCGTTATAATTATTAATATTTCCAACTTGATTTGAATAAAGGATGGAAAAAGGATTGCTCCCTTACCCTAAATGAATGATGCATTTTAATTTTATACCAAAAGCACCATTAATTCACTCTCCCAAAGATATTATTGTCAAAAAAGCCTTGAACCTTAAGCATAATTTAGGCCTAACCCGGCTTCTTAGACCAGTCTAAACTATAGTTGTCATCCCCAACAAGTGTTTGGTAATATTTGTAAAATAAAAAAGCGGGCTATTGATGGCCCGCTTTATATCATCCTCGGGAGCAATATTACTTTTTAAATATTGCTCCCGTACTGGCTGATTGCACCATCTCTGCATATCTTTGCATATATCCGGTTTTAATTCGAGGTTCGGGTCTAATCCATTTTTGCTTTCTTGTGGCTAGAGTACTGTCATCTACTAATAGCTCCAACCTTTTAAGGGGAATATCTATTCTAATTAGATCGCCTTCTTCCACCAGGGCTATTAACCCACCAGCGGCTGCTTCAGGGGATACGTGTCCTATAGAAGCTCCCCGGGTAGCCCCGGAAAATCGTCCATCGGTAATCAATGCAACTTCTTTATCCAATCCCATCCCCGCAATAACCGAGGTAGGAGTAAGCATCTCCCTCATTCCCGGCCCCCCCCGAGGACCCTCATAACGTATGACTATTACATCACCCGCTATTATCTTCTTATTGAGAATCGCGTCCACAGCCTCTTCTTCACTGTCAAAGACCCGAGCCGGACCCTGATGCTGCATCATCTCAGGAGCTACAGCCCCTTGCTTAACTACAGCTCCTTCAAGAGCTAGGTTACCAAAAAGTATAGCTAGCCCGCCACTTTGATTGTATGGATTATCCAAAGGCCGGATTACAGAGTAGTTCCGCACCGGGGTATTAGCAATATTTTCTCCGAGGCTAAGACCGGTAACGGTCATCACCCCCGTATCTATCAGGTCTTTTTTATCAAGTTCGTTAAATAGAGCTTGCACTCCTCCGGCCTGGTAAAGATCCTCCATGTGATGGCCGCCAGCCGGGCTTATTTTACAAAGGTGCGGGGTACTGGTGCTTAATTCGTTGAACATATTCAGATCAATTTTTACGCCGGCTTCACTAGCAATAGCCAGGAGATGTAGTACCGAATTGGTAGAACAGCCAATTGCCATATCCATAGTCATGGCATTACGGAAGGCAGATGCAGTCATAATATCGCTAGGTTTAATGTCTTTTTCCCATAATTCCATAATTTTAATACCAGCACTCTTGGCTAAACGTATTCGTTCGGAATAAACTGCAGGAATGGTTCCATTGCCAGGCAGTCCCATTCCCAGAGCCTCAGTTAAGCAATTCATGGAATTGGCAGTGAACATACCAGAACATGAACCGCAAGTTGGACATGCTTGGTTCTCTAAGCAAGTCAGTTCCTCCAGATCCATTTTACCGCCTGCTGCCGCTCCAACCCCCTCAAATACCTGGGTTAGACTTACATTTGTATTTCCCACAATCCCTGCTAACATAGGCCCTCCGCTCACAAAGATCGATGGTATGTTAAGCCGGGCGGCAGCCATAAGCATGCCGGGAACAACTTTGTCGCAATTGGGTATAAAAACCAGGGCATCAAAAGCATGGGCGGTAGCCATTATCTCTACCGAATCGGCAATCAGTTCCCGACTTCCCAAGGAATATTTCATGCCAATATGATTCATTGCAATGCCATCACAAACCGCTATGGTTTGAAATTCAAAAGGAGTTCCTCCGGCCAACCGGACTCCGGCTTTTACCGCTGCACCTATTTTATCCAGGTTAATATGTCCGGGCACGATGTCATTATAGGAGTTCACGATACCTATGAAAGGCCGCTCGATTTCCTGATCCGTCAGACCCAATGCCCGAAAAAGAGACCGATGCGGAGCCTTCTCCAAGCCATTTTTTACCAGATTGCTTTTCATAACGATTCTCCTTAAATAGATAATTCATGCAGATTGCTTATTTCTTGCATTTCTTCTTCTTTTTACCCGTTTCCGTGAATATCACTGCACCCGGTTCTTTTACTAGTTCGCGGAAACCTGACAATAAACGGTTAAAAACAGGTCCTGGTTTGCCGTCCCCAATAACTCTGGAGTCAATCGTCGTTACCGGGATTAATTCAGCGGCGGTGCCGGTAAGGAAAACCTCATCAGCTACAAACAGGTCATACCGGGTAAAGGTGGTTTCTTGAACCTCTATGCCCATTTGCTTAGCCAGCTTAATAACTTCATTGCGGGTTACCCCGTCCAGCAAACCAATATGAATGGCAGGAGTCTTCACAATCCCGTTTTTAACGATAAATATATTATCGCCAGTACACTCCGCCACGTAGCCCTCCTGATTTAAGAGGATTGCTTCAGGAACCCCAGCCATATTAGCCTCAATCTTGGCCATGATGTTGTTCAAATAGTTAAGCGACTTTATGCGCGGATTCACGCCTTCGGGACCATTACGGCGAGTAGGAACAGTGATTACTTCCATCCCCTTTTCATACAGCTCATCCGGGTATAAGCTAATCGAGGAAGCAATACAAACAATAGTAGGAACCGAACATTTTCTGGGATCCAGGCCCAAGTCGCCTTTGCCACGAGATACAACTGCTCTTATGTAACAGTCCTGCAGTTCATTCTGACGGCAGGTTTCCAAAATAACTTCCGTCATCTCCTCTTTAGTCAAAGGTATCTTCATATTAATAACCTGAGCAGAATCATATAAACGGTCTACATGTTCCTTCATTTTGAATACGCTGTTGTGATAGGCACGTATGCCCTCAAATACGCCGTCTCCATAAAGAAATCCGTGATCAAATACTGAGACCTTGGCATCTTCCTCAGGCACAAATTTTCCATCCAGATAAATCTTAAGTCCCATCCTTATCACTCCTCAGAATTATTTAAAAAAGGTTACAAAAAACCCCTCATCCTTATCAGGGACGAGAGGTATTTCCCGCGGTACCACCCTGCTTGTCGCATTATATACAAATACGACCTCTTGCAGCACAAAATTAAGGGGCTGTGCTAACTTCTTAACGGACTTGTTCGTCCGGCACCACCTACTAAGTCCCGTTTCCGGGCTTTTCAGATAGCAACTCCAGAATGAGCGCCCTGCAAAGCATTGATACGGGTTTCCAGCTCCCCCCGATTCTCTGTTAATCAAGCCATTTCACAGGATCGTTTCCTTCATAGCCAATTTCAATGTATTTCGGAATAGTATACAGGAAGTCGAACTTTAATGTCAAGAAATATTTCTAATCTTCCCTCTACTTAGGGACTATCAAAAAATAAACTAGTCAGTCCTCGACTGTATTCGTCTAATTTTTTTCTTTATAGCCACTTATGCAAATTCAGCTTACGAATATATTCCTTTAACCCTATCTGTTTGCGTTCCCCCTGCAAATACCTCTGATGCTCTTTCTTCTTGATCCTCTTAAACATAGTCCATAGAAGTCGGGTTCCCTCTTCGGTCTGACAGGCTTCAGAGGGACTCATGCCGCTAAGAGGAGGCAGATGCGAATTATACCATTTGTTCAGGTACATTTCTTTTAAGGCTGATTCCAGCTCAGGGTATTGTTTTTTTACCTCCAAAGTAAGGATTTCAAATATCCCTTCTTCTCTGACTTCTAACCCATCAAATTCCAGCGCGTCATACATATCCTCTTCAAAACGCTGGCGGATTACCCCTATATCCTTATCGCCAAAAGCTGACACCGTAATCCAGTTAGAACCCAAAATATATTCAGCCAAAAAACCGGGCTTATCGTAGCAATTATCTGACTGGTAGAAAACTTGGAATTCCCCCGGCAATTCAATTTTTAAGATCGCTAGTTCTCCTAATCGACTTAAGACCTGATTCCTGTCCTTTACAATATAACGGGCAGTAATAAAGCGCATCCCATCTTCAAAAAACGAATCCCTATCCTCGTTAAGGAGTATATCCTCAAAATTCAAATATTGTCCGTTCAAGTAGCTGTAGGCGCTGGTCAGACTGAGTTCATATTTACCCCTGGCGACCAGAGGTCCCGAGCGATCAATAGTGAAAAGGTTGTGGAAATCTTCCGTGGAATCGTGATCCTGAGATATCACCACGAACTCGTCACCATTAATGACCATGTCCGCAATAACACCCGTCATGAATGACACCCCATGATTGAAGTCATCCTCAAAACAAGTCACTCTCATGTGCATTCCATAAGGTAGTTCCTCTACCTCCCGGATATTATCTACCCGATCCAGCATTTCGAAAAGTTCGTCAACATCAAGTATTTCATACACCCGACAAAAAACCTGCATGGCAAAAGGATTAAACTCCGAACCAGCCTCCAGCTTGCGGTTCTCAACCCGATCAATGCTGGCTATTAGCCAGTCTCCATCAAGTTCCTTAAGCATTTTGAAAACATAATCGCTCCGGTATACTTCATGTTCGTACATGGTTATGGAGTAGGCGGTCAGTTCCGCGCGATTGTTACAGCCCTTTACCTCTTCAGCCTGCCCTTCCAGGAGTAAAGCGCCCGGGTTCATAGCTCGGTTTAGCTGTTGCAGCAACATCCCTTGGGACATACTGCTATCTGAAAGAAGGGAGAACATGTAATTGAAATCCTGACAACGCAGCGCGTGGAAGAAACTATTAACCATTTGGCGCGGTGTAAGCTTGGCTGAGAGCTTCCTTAAAACAGAATTGGACCGGACATGATTGAAATCCGGATCTTCATCCAGGTATTTCTGATACAAGAATTTTCCCAGAGCTGGTCGACTCATAAAACGCACATTAAACTTATAGGCATCGTTGATGAGGAAACAGCTTTCTTCATAGCTAATTTGCACCATATCAGCCAAAATTTTTCGATCACCCTCATATTGTTCTACACTCATATTATCTAGGATAAAGAAACTGTGTACCCCGTCTGAGCTATAAGTAAGGAAAAAACACTCCACATATAAACCTGATTCCGAATTTTTCCAGGCAATATCTATAGTCATTCGGCCCGTATGTCGGCTAACGGTAGCATAAGCCTTATAAAAATTCCCCTTGGGGATAGGCCCAAAATCAATTTCTAACCCGGCTAGGCTGTATTTAGCCAAAGCTCGATTGCATATGGCTTCAAATTCCTTGCCATACTCCTGTTTAATGAGTTGGTAAAAAGCCACCAATTCAGATCCATAAAAAGAAGACAAACCCTCGATGACATCCGGTCTTACGTCATAAGGAATCTCCTCCACTATCTCCAGAATTGATAAGCTCCCCTCATTGGTGGAGATGAGTTGGGCGATATCTTCGGCTAGTTTTTTAAGCATCGCCCGGGGAAAGCTGGTTTTTTTATTATTTTTCATTTTTATCCTCTATAATAGCAATCCTGCACAACAATTGTTCAGACCTGGAGTATATCGCAGGACTTCTATTTCATGTTTATTTTATTGTTAATTTAATTTAACATTTTGCTGGCAGGATGGCAAATGATCTCTGTTCTTCTGCAACCGGCCTCTAATTTGGAGATTGTTTTATGATAATAGTCACAATTATTCGTGTTTTTTTGTCAGAAAATTTACCCAGCAAAGCAGGAAAAGACGTATATATGTATAATATGTATGAATAGTGAGAGTTATTAGATAATAAGGTGATAGTATGAGAAGAATAAATATCGAAAACCTGCAAGCTGATATGATAGTTGCTCGCAATATCTTCAGTAGCGAAGGACGTATCTTACTCAGTTCTGGAGTCGTGCTCTCAGATCCCTATATAGAACGTCTCCTCAGCTTAGGGATTGCTTCCGTTTATATAAAAGATGATATTTTCGGCGATATTGATGATATCCCCGAGGTAATTTCCGAAAAAACCCGGATTGAAACGGTTAAAATTGTCAAGAATAGTTTCAATATTATGGAACGCAACCATAAATTAAATGTTCGTCAGATAAAAGACGTGGTCAATAACCTAATCAATGAACTCTTATTTAATCCCAACGTTCTGGTAAACCTAACTGATATTCGCAGTTATGACGATTACACCTTTGCCCATTCAGTTAATGTATGTATTCTATCCCTAATGACTGGAGTTACCCTCAGTTATGATGATAGCAAATTGAAAGAATTGGGCGTAGGTGCCCTGCTTCACGATATAGGGAAAATAAAGCTGGACAAAGGCACTTTAAACAAGGCTGATGACCTTACCAGGGACGAATATTACGAAGTTAAACAACACGCAGAAAATGGTTTTGAAATTCTCAGGAAATATGACGATATTTCCCTACTTTCGGCGCATATCGCCTTCCAGCATCATGAACGCTGGAACGGCACAGGCTATCCCCGAGGACTAGCCGAAAACGACATTCATGAATATAGTCGGATTGTAGCAGTAGCTGATGTTTATGATGCCCTGCTGGCAGATCGGCCCTACCGCTCTTCATATTCCGTAAATCAGGCTATAACCCTTCTGAAGCGCATGGCCGGAACCTATTTAGATCCCCGTTGTATTATGGCATTAATTGCCAATGTGGCTGTTTATCCCATTGGTAGTATTGTGGAATTAAATTCCGGGGTTGTCGGCATAGTAGTTGATGTAAATAAAGAAATGCCTACCCGCCCTGTAGTGAGGGTAGTTTATAACCGAAACAGTGAAAGGTTGAACCATTCCCATGAAGTTGATCTCTCCAAGATGTCAACCATAATAATAGTAAAAGCACTTAACGATAAAGATATTGATGAATTAACTAATAAACGTTGAGGGCTATTATTCCCCGAGCAGCCGCAATTACCATTTTAAGTTATATTTTAAACATAAAACCAGCTATAATTATTATCCCTTCGGCTAAAAATAAAGCAAAGGAGGGATTTACTTTGCAGAGATTTCGAAGAGTGACTGGCCAACGTAACTTGAAGCAGAAAATTAACTTTGGCGCCATGGCCATACCGGTGGCATTTATTAACGGTCTGTTTTTCGGGGGTTATGCCCTGCGAAAAATAAGACAGTACTGGGAAGGCGGACCCATGGATTAGCCGCCCCCTCCTTTCACTATATTAAGGGGGGGTAGCTCTGGCGAAATGTCAGTAGCTACCCCTCTTGAAATTATTTTTTACACTACATGTTTGCGGGGAGGAATTACTATGGCCTCACCGTCTATAATTAGTTCTCCATTCTGATTATGGCAGGTGGTTCTAAGTTTCACCCTACCAGCGGGCATCAATTCTATGACTTGGGTTCGAGCTCGAACCGTATCATGTATATAGCAAGGTCTAATAAACCTCAGGTTCTGGCTCCCATAAATAGTTCCCGCACCTGGCATTTGGTTACCGATCACATTGGAAATCATCCCTACCAAAAGCATGCCATGTACAATTCTAGTTTTAAAATGTCCTTCCCGGGATTTCTCTTCATTGATATGCAACCAGCTAAAATCACCAGTTATTCCGGCATAATTATAAACATCAAATTCGGAAATGGTTTTTTCCACATAGGCGGTATCGCCCACCTTTAACTCCTCAAAAATATGCTCTATCACTTAGCATACTCCTTTTTACAGATTAGGAACTATCAAGAAATAAACTAGTCATTTACTCCGGTCTTTTTAGCGCTATACTTCGTTATCAAAACGTGCCAATACCTCCAGTAGTACCCGGAGGGTGACGCCTTGTCTTGCGCTAAAAATCCTAGGAGTATTCTGCCTTATTTATTCCTCGATTGTCCCTTAGGGCTCACCTAGTCGGCTTTTGTTAGCTCCTGCATTTTTTTAACAAAATCCTCGTAGAAGCTAGAGAACGGCATGTCAACGGTGTTAAATAAGGTTCCCACTGCTTCCTGAACCATTTTCTGTGACTGCTCCTGATTACTCTGAACCTGCTTAAGCAATTCTTCAATTACCCTTTTGCTCTCGTCACGGGCCGCTTGGCGTTGTTCCAGGTATTTTTTACCCATTATCTCCATTTGTTCCTGAGTCCATGTTACACTGCCCAGACCAACCATCCACATATCCCAAAACTTTTTCACCATGTCATCAGCTGCGGCGAATGATTTCGTTAATTGTTCCTGTGTTTTCAAGATACCAACTCCTCCTCAAATAATATCATTCTCTTCTCTCCCGGGTACTTTTTCCCCACTATCCACATATATGCAAAATCACTATATAAATACAACAACATCCATTTTGTTCTAGCCATGTTGCTCTATGTTTTATTAACCCATAAATTTATTATCCTATTTTCATCCACAATTTGTCAATACATCTTCTTTTTGCTTTTCTTATTAAGGGACTATCAAGGGATAAACCAGACGGAATATTCCCTAACGCAGAGATAGAGTTTTTATCTCCCACAGACCGGACAAGTCATGGGCTTTTATCATATCAGGCGACAAGGTATAAAGGGTATCCCCGATGTAAAGTACCCTCTCCACATTCTTGTCCGAATCGAACCAGGCGTCCCCAGCCTTGGCATAATCTTCAGAACTTATATGGGAAATACTCCCTCTGAACTGCAAACCATTAGTTAGGTCAATCCGGTAAATGTAAGCTCCCTGGAAAGTAAAACTCCCATAGTCAGGAATATATTTGCTCTCGCCCGAAGCAGTCTTATTTTGGACTTCCATGACCGTCACCGGGAATGCCAGAAGATTTTTCTCTTGGGAAAATAGCAAGGCCTTATGGTTACGTAGTAACTCAGAATCGGTACCACGGTCGCCAATCAATGCCCGGCTCATTTCCACCGGCTTACTGACATCAGTCACATCAAATATGGCAATTTTCATTCCCTGATAAAAAGCCTGGCTTTGGCCATTCCAGCCGTTTGTCTCCACGGTATCTTTGCCAAAACCTATAATATGGTTTTCATCATAGGGGTGTAAATAATCGCTGTAACCCGGTATTTTCAATTTACCTAGAATTTTTGGATTCTTGGGATCCTTAATATCCAGCACGAAGAAGGGGTCCACCTTTTTGAAGGTAACCATATAGACCCGGTCGCCCATAAAACGGGTAGAGTAAATCCTTTCTCCTGGAGCAATGTTTTCTACTTTTCCACAGATCTGCAAATCCTTATCTAGAATATAGACATTGTTCTGGGAAGTATACTGGTCGCTCCGCCACATTTCGCCACTGGTGGTGGCGATACGGAAGTAGTCGCCATTTTCATCCATAGAAAATTGGTTTAGGATAGTGCCTGGTACAACTCCCGCTCCGTAATATTGCACTTTTCCAGGTTCCAGCGCGAATTTGTGTATCTTCGTGCTGGTATCTGCAGGCCGGTATGCGATGCTAGTACTGGGTAGTGCCGGGTCTGTATAAGTATACTGATTAACAGCCACATAAAGGCTTTGCGAAGAAGCATACACCTGGTTCCCGCTGCCCAGATAGCTATGTATGTCGGCTGGGGCCTCAGGTCTTCCTAAGTCCAGGGCAGCTATCGTGAGGTAATTGGGGCTGATGCAATCCGGGAAATAGTGTATTTCTTCCAGTTTTTCAGCTAGTAAACCATTTCCCTGTACTGTATCACGCCATAAAGGAGTAATGCCTTCCCGATTCTGAATATTGTAATAATCAAGATATTTGTTAGTTAAGAGATAAAAGGACGAATCCACTTTACGAGAAGACAGGTAGCTGCCTTCCAGCTCTAGTTCCCGCTCTTTAATGGGCTGGCTTTTGTCTTTAATACTATAAATTAGCGCCCGTGTGGATTGAAAAAACCGGCCAGGAGAGTAGATCTTAGAATTAGCCCGGCTATCGCTTTGGAGTATGGGGATATCTCGCGAATAAGTTCCGACTACAATTAATTTTTCAGCATCCAGATATAAATCCACGGGATTAAATCCAGAATCTTCGAATTGAATAGTAGCCACGACCTTCATCTGGTCAGCAGGTACCGCTTCAATTATCAATACCCGCTCCTTGTTAACCTGATAAATATATGTGCCATCAGTCTTTACCAGGTCAGCTTCGTCAACCCCCTGTACCTGGACATTGGTATTAGAATATCCCAGGTCTGCGCTGGGAGCTGCCTCTGCTTTACTTGCTTCTTGCCGTTCTACTCCAAGTGCTGAATTTGACATCTTTATGGTGCCTCCGAAAGGGTACATCTGAGCCTGCCCTGCGGATTTTTCCAATAGCTTCAGTAGATTGTCATAGGTGCCGATCACTGGTAAATCCGGGCGTGGCTTGGACAGAGGTGTATCTGGCGTGGCGAGGCCTATGGTAACCCCACCCGCCGTCAGTAAAAAAACTAAAAGTAAAACAACCGGTAATAGAGCCTGAAATTTGCCCCAAGGTGACTTCATGGTAAAACCTCCTCAAGTAATTCTTTGGGCTTGTCACGCAGTGACCTGCCTTTGACTCTATTACGGATAAATATTCCTGTTGCTTTCATCAAGGGACTATAAAAAAATAAACTAGTCATTGATAGCCCCTAACCTTACTTGAAACTGCTGGTCTCCATTTTCTCTAAATCCTGACGCGATCCAAAAAGCACCAAGGTATCACCCGGCAATACGATGTCATGGCCTTGAGGGTTCATAACTACCCCATCATCGCGAATAATAGCGACAACAATAACATTACTTACCCGCCGGTTAAAAACATCTTTAATCGCCTTATGAATCAGGGATGACTGCTCAGTAATTACCACTTCCTCCAACTGTATCTCTAAGTTGCGGGAAGTAAACAGAGTATCCACCAGTTCAACGGTGGCCGGTTTTAACATAGCCATAGCCATCTGATGTCCACCTATCTGGGTAGGAGATATCACTTTGTCAGCCCCGGCATGGTGAAGTTTACCCACGGTTTCCGGGTTTACTGCCCTAGCCACGATTTTAAGACCAGGATTAATTGCCCGGGCGGTCAAAACTACAAAAACATTATAAGCGTCTTCAGAAAGAGCGCAGATAATGCCTCTGGCTCGGTGAATACCAGCAACCTGCAGGGTTTCATCCTGGGTAGCATCTCCCAACATCACCAGATGTCCTTCCTCCCGCATTTTACCCACCAGTTCCTCATCCCTCTCAATCAAAAGATAGGGAACCTGCTCAGCTTTAAGGATATATGCCACATTACTGCCGACCCTGCCGGCCCCACAGACAATAACATGATTATCCAACTTATTAATAATTTTGGACATTTTGTCTTTCTCCAATATTTTAGAAATTTGACTTTCAACCAGTATGTTTATGATTGCTCCCAAGCAATAGGCTACGATGCCCACCCCGGTGACCAGCACTCCGAGTAGGAAGAGTCTCCCACCCATCGTTTGCGGGACGATGTCCCCATAACCGGTGGTAGTAAGGCTAATAATGGTCACCCAGAAGGCGTTAAAGATGGACCAACCTTCAAAGTAGACCAACCCACCCGTACTGACTATCGTTATGCCCAGCATAGCTAGAATGGCACTAAACAGTTTGAGCCTGGATTCTGACAACTTAACTCCCCAATTCGAAAAAAATACTTTTTCAGTTCCGCTTAATTCTCCTCCTTGAATTCGGCCTGTAACACGGGACTGAATACCATCTGGGCTACCTTTTGGCCCGGGAGAATCCTTACCGGCTTATCGGTTACATTCAGGAGCAAAATCTTAATCTCACCGATATGATCCCCATCAATCGTGGCAGGTGCGTTGGCAACTACGATGCCTTTTCCCGCCATACCAGCCCGACTTCTTATTTGCGCTTCATACCCAGATGGAATCATCATAGCAAAGCCGGATGCAAAACTCCTGACCTCATTAGGATAAAGGACGATTTCCTCCTGGTAAGCAACACTTATGTCACAGCCTGCAGCACCCCGAGTCTCGTATTCCGGTAAATGAGCCCATGGAACCAGTTTCTTAAATTTCACTTCAATCTTTTCCATTTTGCAAACCTCCTTTATATTTTTACCGTCTCAGGTTTGGACACTTCTATAGATCCCAATACTCTAATCCATGATGCTTTGCAAAAAGGCCTGGACAATTACGGGATCAAACTGAACCCCACTGCCCTTTTCCATTTCCTTCATGGCCGGCTGTATGTCAATGATTGCCTGTCCATCCCGGTTATATGTCATATCATCATAAACCTCAACTATGTGAATAATACGGGAAATAATAGGTATCTCATTCCCTTTCAACCCTCGGGGGTACCCGGAGCCATCCCATCGCTCATGATGGGCTAAAATCGCTTCCGCTATCGACCTTAGTTCAGGAATTGCCTCAGCCATGCGATAACCAATCTCGGTATGTTTTTTCATAATCTCCTGTTCTTCGGGTTCGAGCTGCCCCTTTTTAAGCCCTATATCTTTAGGAAGAGCAACCTTGCCAATATCATGCAGGGAAGCCAACAAAGCCAGCTTATCGCTCTCGTATCGATCCAATCCCAGTATCGCCCCGATTTCCATAGCCATCTTGCTTAACCTGTGATTATGTTCCTCCGTGTCATTACTCTTAGCCCAAAGGTCCTTTTCAAGTTTGGATAGGATAGCCTGGCGAAAGCCCTTGCTCTGCTGCATCTTGTGTTCATACATATCCTCTTCTGCCAAGGTAAATAAAGCATCCATTCCCTGTTCCAGGTTTTTTCGGGTAGCAGTTCCCAGAGCAATATGCAACTCAATCGGATCCGCCTCCATCTCAGCACAAGTGCTAGCGATACGCTCACAAATGCGCAAAGCTACCTTCTCGCTAGTCTGGGGTAAAATCATCAAAAACTCATCTCCACCCCAGCGGGCCATGATGTCACTCTCACGACAACAGCCTCTTATCACCTTCGCTATGTTAACCAGCAGATTATCCCCAGCATGATGGCCAAAGACATCATTCGTCAATTTCAAACCATCGATATCACCCATAATCAGGCTAAAAGGTAACTGACTGGTTACCTCCTCGTCTGCCAATATACGATCCACATAAGCGCGGTTATATAAACCAGTAAGCTTGTCAATATAACTTAAACGCTCGATTTTAGCCTCATTCCTCATTGTCTCAGTTACGTCGCGTATAATCATAACCGTACCGATGATTTGTCCGTCGATGTCCCTGATTGAGGCAGCGCTATTAGAAAGTATCCTTCGCTCCCCGTTCCTAACGATACTAATCGTATTGCCACCGATTTCCATTTCCTCTTCAGCCTGAGTTATACGCTGCAAATGCTGGGTATAAAAACTTCTATTAATATCATCGACAGTGTTCAATAATTCACTTAAGTATCGGCCAATCGCTTTAGCCTCTGGCCATCCCAGCAAATCAGACGCGACCCGGTTAATTAAAAGCACCTTCCCGGAGACATCAGTAGCAATCACCCCTTCACCAATAGAACCCAGGGTTACCGTCATCCATTCTCGTTCTCTTTCTAGCTGATTCTCCACCATTTTGCGCCGGGTTACATCAATAAAAAGGGCTGCCAGCAGATTGTCTCCTGGAGTGAAAATAAAAGTCTCCAGGTAACACTGTATAGTCCTGTTATATCCTTCATAATTGTAGGGTTGCCTAGTACGGACCACCTGGGCAAAGCTATCCATCCAGTAATTCTCTAAACCTAAGCTAGTTTCCGAAAGCAAGCGGCCGTTTATTTCTCGTTTTTTTACTTGCATGATCTTTTCAAATGCCGGATTCACATTGAGAAACCGGTAATCTTCAGGCTCCCCTGCTGAGTTATAAACAGTTTCCCAAAGTACGAATCCCTCCTGCATGGAGTTAAACAGCGAACTGTAATTCTTTTCGCTTTCCTGCAACGCTTCCTCGCTTCTCTTACGGTGACTAATGTCGCGAGTACTTACAATGTAGCCACCACCCACCTCCACCGCTAAGGGATTTCCCACCGACTCCATCCATAAATAATGACCTTCTTCATGACGAGCACGGTACTCCCATTTAATCGGCAAACGAGTAGCACGAGCGTTTTCTATGACAGCTAGGAATTTCGGCTGGTCCTCAGGATGGATTAAATTAATCCAAGATTTACCCAGGAGGTATTCTGATCTACCTCCTAACACCTTCCGGTAGGATGGGCTGACATATGTAATCTCGGAGTTGGAATTTATCATCATAACCAAATCTACCATATTATCGGTTATCTGGCGTAGAAGTGCTTCGCGCTCCCCAAGTTCCAACCGTTCAGCATAGCAGTCCCCTGCTCCTTCTGGTTCTATTTCATATTCCCTTGAAATATTCTTCAATTCATGGCCTCCTCAGAAAGAGTGCTCAGGACTGGGCGGCAACTCGGGAAATAGCTGTACAGATTAATTATACTCACATTATAACACAGACCTTAATAAGCACCTATATCTCCGGGCTTTTTGCTAAGCACTTCTCCTCAATTATCGTACTTTTTTAGCTTAACCTTTAGGCCCATCAAATCTATTTTCCATTTCCTTCCGAACTCCAGTTCATATACAATGTAATTAGGGAATGTCAAGAAATAAGCTGGTTTATTCCCTGACATTCCCATGGTCTAGAACGAGGAGGAACGAGCTTTTGGATAAGACTGCACTAGCAGTGAATCTATTTTTAATGGCAGGAATCATAAGCCTTCTATTTTGGCAGCGGAGTATTAGGAATGGGATGCAAAGCTGGGAGCGTTTGCCAGATAGTCTAACCCAGCTGGAAATCAGGCTGGCAATGCTAGAAAAAAATCAAGCTAGCATTCTGCAGGCCTTAAGCAATGAATTGTCCACACTGCGCAGCGAGTTTTCTGGCCAAGCCCAGTACAACCGGGAAGAAATTGCTAAGAACCTGAACTATTTTCAGGACTCCATGCTAGCTCGCATGAGCGAAATTGCCGGTTTCCAAAAAAATCAACTCGATATATTTTCAGAGCAACTATCCCGCTTGACCGTAAGTAATGAGCAGAAACTTGACCGCATGCGACAGACCCTAGAAGAAAAAATAAAGCTGCTCCAGGATGACAACAATCAAAAGCTAGAACAGATGCGCCTCACCGTAGATGAGAAGCTTCATGCTACCCTGGAAAAGCGTTTGGGCGAGTCCTTCAAACTGGTGAGCGAGAGGCTGGAATTGGTGCACAAAGGAATAGGCGAAATGCAGACCCTAGCCTCGGGAGTAGGGGATCTAAAAAAAGTTCTAAGCAATGTTAAAACTCGTGGAATATGGGGCGAAATCCAGTTAGGCAACATATTAGAACAAGTATTAAGCCCGGAACAGTATGCGCTCAATGTGTGTACCCGGCAAGGCAGCAACGAACGCGTGGAATTTGCTATCAAGCTGCCTGGCTTAAACCAGGGCTATGGGGAAGTCTGGCTCCCAATTGACGCTAAATTTCCGCAAGAAGATTATTTGCGCTTGGTGGAAGCCAGTGAAAAGGGCCTGGCGGATCAAGTGGAAGAAGCTGGTCGCCAACTGGAAAAACGAATAAAATTCGAAGCCCAACATATCCGGGATAAATACCTGGATCCTCCCCATACCACTGATTTCGGCATTATGTTCTTGCCCACGGAAAGCCTGTATGCTGAAGTAGTGAGGAGACCCGGTTTAATGTCCTCCCTGCAGAATGACTTCCGAGTTATCGTTACCGGTCCCAATACCATGATGGCCCTTCTAAACAGCCTCGCAGTAGGCTTTAGAACCCTGGTCATCGAAAAGCGCTCCAGCGAAGTATGGGAACTGCTAGGGGTGGTTAAAACTGAGTTCGGCAAGTTTGGCGATGTGCTGGAAAAGACCAAAAAGAAACTGGATGAGGCCAGTAACACTATCGATACCGCCTCTCGAAGATCCCGTAGTATAGAGAGGCGACTACGAGACGTTCAAGAATTACCGGTAAGCGACGAAGCCGAGTGAACCAGCGAATTCAGATAATTTCCATTTAATTTATGATACAATTCCAGTATAAAGACATACTAACTACAGTTACTCAATGGACACTGGGATGGCCCATTAGGTCACACCCGTATACAAGCTAAGTTAGGGGATAGTACATGATAGAAATAATCGGGGTTTCCAAGAGTTACAACCGTGGAGCGGTAAAGGCTGTTGACAACGTCAACCTTACCATTAGAGACGGTGAAATATTTGGCTTCCTAGGGCCGAACGGGGCTGGTAAGACCACATTGATAAAAATGATTACTGGGATCTTAAATGCTGATGAAGGCACAATAAAGATAAATGGTAAAGATATTAGGAAAAACCCGATTGATGCCAAAATGCAGTTCGGGTTTGTTCCCGATGACCCCAATATTTTCGCCCGTCTAACCGGCTTAGAATACCTCAATTTTATGGCCGATATGTATATGGTGCCTCCAGAAAACAGGCTCGACCTCATCCAAACCCTATTAAAGCGCTTTGAAATGGGTGCAGCCGCAGGGGATCTCATCCAGAGTTATTCCCACGGTATGAAACAGAAGATCGTAGTTATAGGAGCTTTACTCCATAACCCCCCGGTCTGGATTTTAGATGAGCCTATGACTGGCCTCGATCCTCGCTCCTCTTTCGATTTGAAAGAAATGATGCGGGAGCATGCCGATGCCGGGAAGACGGTTTTCTTCTCCACCCACGTACTAGATGTAGCCGAAAAAGTTTGTGACCGCCTGGCCATCATCAATAAAGGTAGGGTAATTTTATTCGGCAGCATGCAGGAAATCCGAGAACATCTTAGAGAGAACCAATCACTAGAAAATCTATTTCTGGAGCTTACGGAAAATGAGTAGATTTTTATCTTTGCTTAAAACCCTATTAATTAATAGCTTTGGCATATCCGCTATCCGGGCTAAAGCCAGAAAAAACAAGCTTGAATATCTTAAAGTGCTAGGCTTGGGAGCAGCTATTGCTGCCGGTGTTTCCCCTACATTGTGGCTGTATTCGAAGATACTTATAGACGGATATGACCTGCTGGCACCCTTAGAACAGCAAGGGGCCATATTACTCCTTGGTATAGTAATGGTCAGTACTATGATATTTTTCTTCGGTATTTTCTATGTTATTAACCTTTTTTATTTTGCACGGGATGCCCAAAACCTTCTGGCTTTGCCCCTCAGTGGCTGGCAGGTGCTCGGAGCTAGATTTTCCGTGGTCATAGCTTATGAGTATCTGACAGAATTACCGTTCTTACTGCCTCCTCTATTGATCTTCGGGATAAAAAGCGGGGCCTCGCTAACTTATTGGCTATATGCGCTGATTGGCTTTTTACTAATCCCCCTCCTTCCCTTGAGCCTGGCAACGATACCTACCGTCGTAATAATGAGATTTGCTAACCTGGGTCGCCGCAAGGACTTATTTAAAATCCTGGGTGGATTGATGGTTATAGCTCTAGCAATCGGATACCAATTCCTTTTTCAGAAGTCAGGCATCAATGCAACGGATCCTGCATTTTTACAAAACCTGCTTACAGATCAGTATGGTCTGGTGAACCTAATAAGCCGGGTGTTTCCATCCACCAAATATCTGGGTATGGCTCTAATAAGTGCGGATAAAGTTGCGGGGCTGATTAACCTGTTGATATTTGCGGCCCTATCTCTACTGGCAGTTGCCCTGGCTTGGCTGGTTGGCGACAAACTATATTTTAAAGGTCTGGTAGGTTCCAGTGAAACGGCCGCCCGCCGGAAAATGCTTACTAGCTCAGATTATAAGAGATTGGGCAAGGGTTCACCTGCCTTGCTATCCTACTGTATGAAAGAAATACGCCTGTTATTTAGAGTCCCTTCATATTTTATGAACTGTGTATTGACCAACTTATTAGTACCGGTAATATTGATAATCCCATTCCTCCTCCAATCGCATAATGAAACAGAAGCAATGCCCTGGGAAGATCTAATCGCCCAACCGGAAGGTCAGACGATTTTGATGGTCGTCATTGTCGGCGCAGTTATCTTTCTGGCAGGTTCCAATGCTATTACGGCCACATCATTATCGCGAGAAGGCAAAGAGTTTTTCATATCCAAATATATCCCCCTATCTTATCAGCAACAGTTGCTGGCCAAACTGCTCTCCGGCTATATATTTGGCACTATAGGGGCTGTCCTGCTGCTGATAGGGGCAATTGTTTTGATGCCTTTAGATATAACTCTAATAGGAATGATATTAGCTGTAAGCCTGGTGGCGATAGGTCCTATTACAGAGGCAGGTTTGCTGATCGATATTTTCCGGCCCAAACTGGATTGGGACAACGAACAAAAGGCAGTGAAGCAGAATTTAAACGTAGTGTTTTCCATCCTCTTTTCTATTTTGCTAGGCGGGGCTGTCCTATATATCGTAGTCCGCTTCATTCATTCCCCGACCCTGGCGGCAACATTTATGTTATGCTGTTTCGGTCTGGCAGCAGTGATTATGTACTATTTACTAATGACCAGAGGAATTGAACAATACCGGAAGCTAGAGGGTTAGCGTATTCTTTTAGTAAATGAAACAAGTTTAGCGAAGGATTGGTTTCAATCCCAGGAGGATTAGTGTGATTAAAATGGTTAGAAATTACTCTTATATAATATTTGGAGTTGCAGTTATAGTTTTTCTAGTAATAGCAGCTACAATACTTACTAATGCTGTTAGTAAGCACGAAGAGAACAATCCTTCTTTTACCAAGAACATTAGCTGGCTGAATTCACCAATAGATTCCATTAATAGTATTACCTATAAACAAAAAATCAAAGAAAAATTAGTAGTAATTGACCCTGGCCATGGCGGAGATGATCCGGGAGCAATCTATCCCCATAATAATACTAATTCGAAGCTTATTGAAGTGAGTGAAAAGGATTTCAATTTGGATATATCACTTAAGCTCTATGATTTGCTGAAAAATTCCGGGATAAGGGTAGAAATGACCCGACAGGATGATAGAACATTGAAACTGCAAGATAGGGGCGAATTGGCCAACCGTCTAAATGCTTCGCTATTTGTCAGTATTCATAACGATTCATACAAAATAAGTTCAAGAAATGGAACTACGACATATTTCAATCCTTCAATAAACGCTGCTTCCTACGGAATTACAGGAAAAAGAGCCGCACAACTGGTACAAAAGGAATTAGTAAAAGAACTTGGAACCATAGATATTGGAGTACGGGAGTTAACCCCTAAAATGATGTACTCTAACACGAAGATGCCCATAGTTTTGGCTGAAGTAGCATATATTAGCAATGATTCGGATAGACAAAACCTTAACACCGAAAAATTCAGAATGAAAGCCGCACAAGGTTTATATGTTGGTATCCTAAACATTTTAAATGAGATGATAGCTGCAGACGGTTCCCCTCCTACTCAACCCTAGAGAGAATCGTTGTAGAATTGATAGGTATTTTTACCCTTAGCCTTAGCACCATACATTGCTTGGTCGGCATTTCGTATAAGGGTCTCCAAATCTTCACCATCATCAGGGCTAACACTTATCCCAATACTGGCCCCAATAACTAGCTCATGACCATCTATCACAAATGGTTCCGAGAAGGTAGTGATTATTCTTTCGCTTACTAGTATGAGTGATTCTTTCGTTATTCGGGTGAGTAAAGCAATGAACTCATCACCTCCGAGTCGGGATAAGAGGTCAGTTCCCCGAAAAATGGTTTTCAATCGAACCGTCACCTCTTTCAGTAACCGGTCACCGTTGTCGTGACCCAGTGTATCATTAACCTCCTTAAAGGCATCCAGGTCTATAAAAACAACCGCCATTTTCTGGGGCATATGTTTATTTCGGGCTACAAAATAAGCAAAATATTTTTCAAACATGCTGCGGTTCGGTAGTCCTGTCAACGCATCATATAAGGCCATTCGAGTCATTTCCTCTTCAATTTCCTTCTCCCGGGTAACATCTATTATAATACCCTCCAGCCTAAAAACCCGACCAGACTTATCTTTCAGAGGAACAGCCATATTATTTATCCACCGTGTCTCACCATTAGGCATCAGGATACGATATTCAATTATGCTCTTTTTCCCGTCCAGCAATTCCTTTTCGGATACCCTGACCCGGAACAGATCATAAGGATGAACCAACTTTCTAAATAAGTCGGGCCGATTCTTAAAATCCCTAGCACTATATCCGGCTATCTGCTCTATACCAGCCGAGATAAAGAATCTGTTTTTTCCCGGTTCACAAGACCAGGTAACAATATCTAATTCACCTAAAACTGTTTCCAGGCTGGCCTTTTCGCTGGAGGATGACTGCTTAGAATTGCCCATAAAAAAATTAGCCAACAAAAGTATAGCCAGTTCAATAAGCTGCATAACTACAAAACTCCAGAGGTATGGACCGCCTAATACCAGTACAGCTATGATATTTATAAAGAAGAAAATCCAAAAGATCCTTAAAATGATAATATTACCATGATAATAATTTGCTTTGAGCATGTCCACTTCACCCTGCTTCTCTTACCGTTATTTATCATTTTAGCAAATATTGGGTTAATAGTCGATTGACGGTAGCTTACATCGTCTCAAAACTTACCATATCTAATTTCTATAGTTAGATCTTACTGCTATTATACTAAAATTCCCAGCCGTTAAACAGCAAAGAATTCTTCTTCATCGCTGTAGGGAATTTCTTTAGTACCCAAAAGATCAATAACTAAACCGGTGATTTTACCAGCAATGAAACTTCGTTGCAGAGGTGTTATTAGACATTATTATCCATCCATTCCTTATTCATTTTTATACTTTTTCTGTGATAAAAATTTCCCAGCCTGCCAAAATTTTGACTACCACATTCTAACACGAAATTCCTATGAAATAAGCACTTTAGAGCATGTATCCGTATATCTGCAGAACCAAATATTTGGGGGAAAATAAAACCCTTTCTTTGTGTAACCAATATGTAGCGTTATGAATAACGTATAGTATAATCTTGCAAGTATTCCCTTTGGTTACATCATATGGAACCTTGCATGGTTATAACATCTTGATTGAGTTTACAACTCAAAATATTATTTAGGAGGCGGTTTATTGTGAATAGGGGTAGAGTGAACTGTTGTGATTATGAAGAAGAGATTGAAACTAAACCAGAAAAAAAGGAACACAAATGTAAACCTCATCACCAGACGGAAACCATTCTAAGGTGTGGTACAGCCACGGGTTCAGGACCATTATCTTGTAACGGTATCGGCATACCGTCTGTTGGGAGCAATGGTTATGGATTTCAGCCTATCGTGCAAGCAGCTGTAGTTCTTAATACTAGTAAATTAATTAATCCAACAGTCAAAATCGACTTTTCCTCCCTCATCTCATTTAAAACATGTGGCGACGACAACTATTTCTTACACCTCGCGTTTAAATTGAGCAAGGTTTGTGGTGGCGGCCGTATCCCCTTAGGCACCTGGACATTTGAACAGAGCCATCACGAAGATAATGCGGTAGCTTCAACTAATGGTGGTGAGTTTGTACAGGAAACTGATCCATTCTGCTTTAGTTGGTGTGAATGTGATGACTGCCCGGATTGCTGCCGTTATATTATAGAAATCGTTGATCAACAATGTTACAATATTGAATTTGTAACTGTTAGCAATATTTCCCTTACGGCTTTGGCAGTTGGCTTAAAGAATTCTCATCGTGATTAAATCATAAAGACTATACGAGTTAAAATCACCTAATAAGACACTCAATATAGCCCTTGGTCCAGCTAATAAGCCAGGCCAAGGGCTTTGGTTCGCCTGATTATAAATAATTTCTTTTACGATAAGTGCCTTTCCATTGTAACCAATATCTAACGTTATGAATAACGTATAGCATAACCCTACAAGTATTCCCTATAACCCCATCAAATGGTAGTTGTCAAGTAACCATACTTCGATTGAGTTTTAAACTCAAAATATTCATTCCACATTTTTAATAGGAGGATGATAAAATGAATAGAGGAAAAAGACGGCGCATCGGTGTGGTTTATGCCATGACCAATGCAGCTCCAAGTAATGAAGTTATTGCATTTAGTCGGGGCATCAACGGGAAACTCACCCGTCTGAATGCCTACGAGACAGGTGGCAGCGGCACGGGCACACAGACAGTGGACCCGCTCGCGTCACAAGGCTCCCTTATCTTGTCACACGACGGCTGTTTCCTCTTCGCCGTAAACGCCGGCAGCAACAGCATCAGCAGTTTCCGTGTCTCCAGCTGTGGCAGACTTACCTTAGTAGACGTGGAGCCCTCCGGTGGTGTCAAGCCGAACAGCCTAGCTGTCTTCCACCATCTCCTTTATGTCACCAATGCAGGCAACGCCGCCACCAATATCGCTTCCAATGTCACCGGTTTCCACGTAAACAGGGATGGCAGTCTCACTCAGATTATCGGCTCCACACACTCTCTGAGTACTGCCAACGCCCAGCCATCGTGTGTTGTCTTCAGTCCCCGCGGTCACAAGATCGTTGTCTCCGAACTGAATAGCAACCTCCTCAGCGTATTCCTCGTCAATAGTAACGGCACCCTGACAGGTCCAACTATTAACAACTCCAATGGCGCAGGGCCGTTCGGCTCCGTTTTCCTCTCCAAGGGTTTCTTGCTGGTTTCGGAGGCAGGGCCCAACGCGCTGTCATCTTATACCGCCGCTGCCGATGGAACTCTTACTGTCGTTAGCGGTTCGGTCCTGAATGGCCAGGCTGCAACCTGCTGGGTTTCATCATCCCCGCATGAGCATTTTGCCTATACGTCTAACGCCGGCAACGACACGATAACTATCTACCGCATTAAAAAGGACGGAAGGCTGGCTGTTGTAGCAAGCGTACCCAGCACTCCGGATGGAACGGCTGCCCCGCTTGATAGCGGAGTAAGCAGGCACGGGCGCAACTTTTACGTTTTGAACGGTAATGAAGGCTCGATCAGTGTGTTTCGCATCAGGAGAAACGGTGGGCTCATCCGATTGCAAGTATTCGAGGCTACGGGGCTACCAGAATTGGGCGCGCAGGGTTTGGCTGTATACTGATATAAGCGTTATTGGCCTTAGAACTGTCATGCCACCTTTTTGACGATTATTGAGTTGCATAGTAGAAATCAACAAGCCCCTCCAACC
>JAQUUV010000111.1 GCA_028693695.1 Syntrophomonas sp. | reverse complement strand
AATCTTTTGTGCTAGATTAAAGTCTTAGGGAAGGAATATTGCAAGAAGAAATAGAAATAGAATAATGAACAAGTTTTTAGAGGTCTTTGGGGGAAGAAAGGTGGACAAGGGATGGCAAGGACAATTGCGGTTACCAACCAGAAGGGGGGAGTGGGCAAAACCACTACGGCAATTAATTTGGCGACCTTTATAGCCATGGAAGGTTATAAAGTACTCCTGCTGGATTGCGATCCGCAGGGCAATGCTACCAGTGGGCTGGGAATTAACCGTAAACGGCTCAAATATTGCATGTACGATTTTCTGATAGAAGGGCTTGAATTCCGGCAGGTTATGACACACACCCGGATTGATCGATTGGATTTAATACCATCAACGATCCAATTGGCCGGAGCCGAGGTAGAACTGGCTTCCCGCCCAGATCGGGAGCAAGTGCTCGCCCGAGGATTGGAGACGGTAAAGGATTATTATGACTACATATTTTTGGATTGTGCCCCGTCTTTGGGGTTGCTGACTGTTAATGCTTTGACCGTCAGTGATTCGGTCTTAATTCCTCTCCAATGTGAATACTATGCGTTGGAGGGACTCAGCCAACTTGTGGACACTGTTCAGTTGGTAAGAAAAAGGTTAAACCCGAAATTGAAGATAGAGGGAATACTTTTCACCATGTTCGATGGGCGGACCAATCTTTCCATACAGGTAGTCGACGAGGTAAAAAAGCATTTTAAGAGGGAGGTTTATCAGACCATTATTCCTCGAAATGTGAGGTTAAGTGAAGCGCCCAGTCATGGTAAACCTATCGCATTATATGACCCCCGCTCCAAGGGAGCCGAAGTTTATAGAGATTTAGCCAAGGAGGTATTGAAACGTGGGGAGGAAAGAACACGGGCTAGGTAGAGGTCTAGAGGCATTGCTATCGACCACGGAGTTTGATTCGGCACAAGTTATAGAACTGGAACTGGATCTGATTATTCCCCAGGATGACCAACCGCGCAAAAGCTTTGATGAGGAATCTCTGCGGGAATTGGCCAACTCTATTAGGGAACATGGCATACTTCAGCCAGTCTTGGTGAGGCCGATTGGAGAATTTTACGAAATAATTGCTGGTGAAAGGCGCTGGCGGGCGGCAGAGATGGCAGGACTTCAGCTTATACCGGCGCTAGTTAAGGAAATGGAGGACATTGAGGCGGCGGAGGTTTCTTTGGTAGAGAACATACAACGCGATGATTTATCCGCTATTGAAGAGGCTAGGGCCTATAAAAATATGGTGGAACAATATAACTATACTCAGGAATTTATCGCTGAAAGAATTGGTAAAAGCCGCGCATATGTCACCAATACTATGCGACTTTTAAGTTTAAGGCCTGAAATTATTGAAATGGTAGATCGAAAACAAATTTCGCCCGGTCATGCCCGAGCCTTGCTGGCATTGAGTAGTCCCCAAGAACAGCTTCTGGCAGCGAACGAAATTATAAAGAGCAAGTTGTCAGTTCGACAGATTGAGCAAAAAGTAAAGTCCAGCAAAGCAAATAGGGTCCAAGATAAAGGAAAAAGCGCTGATCTGCTAGAGCTGGAAGATCGACTACAAAGGTATTTTGGAACTCGGGCAGAAATAAATGGTCAGCGACGCGGCGGAAAAATCGAAATAGCTTATTACAACGAAGAGGACTTAGATCGAATTTTGGAACTGCTAGGTTTGTAGGGTAGCATTTAGGTGGGCGAGCCCCCCTTGTTTTTTGTCCAATGTTTCACGTGAAACTATCTGAACAGCCGCCCTAATGTTTCACGTGAAACATTAGGGCGGCTGTTCGTGAAAGTGGGTTATTCAGACAACCGGGACACAATAGCATTGATAACGGAGTAGACTTCCAATAGGGGCAGATTTTGTCGAAGGGCAATGGCCTGACAATCCTCGAATTCAGGTTTGGCTCGCATGCCGCCCCGGGGAAGGTGGGCAAACTTGACTCGAACAGGGCCCCAGGGGGTATCCACAGGGCGTTCTGAACGCGAGGCGATATAGCGCTTTTGTAAGCGATAGCGCACTCCCAAAGATCCGGATTCCTGTATTAAAAGTTGAACTAGCTGCTCAGAACTATCCGGACGGGTGATCAGGGTTATCAGGCTACCAGGTCGGTTCTTTTTCATATAAACCGGCGTGGTAAAAAAATCCAAAACAGCTGGGTGAGAGCCAAACAACTGATATAAGTGGGAAAAAATCTCGGGGTTAAGGTCATCCACTTCTGTTTCTAAAACCGCAACCGCTTCGCCTTGCAGGGAAGGGGCAATGAACACACCGGTGATTAAGCGCAAGAGATTGGGAACGTTATCTTTTCTTACATAATCCCCTGCTCCGTAGGCAATCCGATTGGGAATGAAAGGCGGAGGGTCGAGCAATGGGGAGGCAATAGAAGTAATGAGCGCTGCCCCAGTAGGTGTAACTAGTTCCATGCCGACATTAGAAAAAACACAGGGAAAACCGGACAATAATAGTGCAGTGGCCGGAGCTGGTAATGGGTAACGGCCATGGCTAATATCCACGAAACCGCCCGACCAGGGAAGAGCCGAAGTATAGATCTGCTTAATCCCCAGGGAAGCTAAGCACCAAAAAGTTCCGACTACATCTACAATGGTATCAACCGCTCCAATTTCATGAAAGTGAATATTGGCAGGACTTACGCCATGAACGGAGCCCTCTGCCGCAGCCAATTTATTAAAAACAGTTAAGGATTGGCTTTTGATTTCCGGGGATAGATCGCTGCCCTCGATAATATCTGCAATCTCAGCCAGGTGGCGGATAGGGCCAGAAGCGGATGCATCAACGTTGAAGGAGGTGCATCGGATTCCCTTAACGACTTTTTGTGTGTAAGAAATGTTTGCGGCAATAGGGAGACTTGCAAGTGCGAGTTGTAACTCCTCAAAAGAAGCGCCACAATCTAGAAGCGCACCTATTATCATATCGCCGGAAACCCCAGAAAAACAGTCGAAATATAAAAAACTCATAAATACCTCCACAAACCGACAAGTTTTAGTGAGTAGTTGAAATTTTACAAAGCGATTAAATCTTGTTATTATTACAAACACAAGAGAAATCATAGACTAAGGGCTGAATTTCATCCATTATACTACAACCATTGAAGATGAGGATGACAATGAATTTTAAAAAGAAAAAAAGGAAAGAGCGGCTACCGGTTACGCTTTTGATCATACCAGACCTTAACAATAAACCATTCAACTACACTATGACCAGGAAAAGGATCACCGGAACCTTGGGAATAGTGGCTTGTTTCGTGCTGGCCTTCCTTATTTTGGCTTATTCCCATCTGATAGGACTAAATGATATAAGGAACGTGCAAAACATTAAGCAGGAAAGTAATGCGAAAGCGTCAACGATAAAACAAATGAACCAAGAGATAAATGAAATGAAGATGCAGCAAGAAGAGGTTGAGCGTAAACAACAGGAAATTAAAAAACTTATGGGAGTTGAGAAGGAAATTATAGACCATCCCAATCCTTCACGAGGAGGACAGGGCGGAGATGATAGGGAAATTGGGGAAAATGAAGAAGCCCAGACTTTCATTCTGGTTCAGAACATTAAAACCAGTCTTGCTCGGCAAGAGAAAGAATTGGATGATATGTTGGCTCAGGTAAAAAATGATCAGGCATATTTTCGAGCGCTTCCCAACCTATGGCCGGCAGATGGGGAGATAAGCTCTGACTATGGTCTGCGTAAATCGCCATGGACTAAAAAAGATACCTTTCATGAAGGCATTGATATTAAAAACCAGGTTGGTACCGATATTGTAGCGGCAGCTGATGGGAAAGTGATATATGCTGGTTGGATGGCGGTTTATGGTAAGACGGTAGTAATTGACCATGGTAACGGCCTGGAGAGCAAATATGGACATAACTCGGCATTACAGGTTGAGAAAGGTGATATAGTGACAAAGGGTGAGGTGATTGCCCGGATGGGAACCACCGGCCTAAGCACCGGGCCCCATCTGCATTTTGCTATTACGAAAAATGGGCAAATTCAGGATCCTATGATTTACTTGCCGTGAGAACAAATGGGTATTAATAGAAACTGGAAATTTTCGAATGGGAGGTCTGGTTGTGTGGAAGAAAGAACAGCGTAATGATAATATTAAAAGTTTTATTGCTGAAGGGGTGGAGATTAGGGGGCAGATTCAGTCTAAAGGATCGCTGCGGGTGGATGGAAGCATAGATGGAGGTATTGATGTACAGGGCGATCTGATTATTGGAGCAACCGGGGTACTAAAGGGTGAGGTAAAGGCGGTAAACATAATCCTGGCCGGGAAGATGGAGGGTAATTTAGTAGCGAGCGGGAAATTAGAAATTACCAGCACTGGGAAGATAAAGGGCGACGTACAGTGCAGCGTTTTTACCATTGAAGAAGGTGGAATTATGGATGGTAATAGCAGAATGTCCGGGAACAAAGCCGATGGCGAAAATGTAATCAAAGCCTGGGAAAAAAAGAAAGCCTGAGTACGAAAAGGGTGGAAAGCTGACGGGACAAAAAGTGGAACATAGGGTGGAACATGGGGACGGTTCTCCGTGACACGCTTTAGCGTGTCGAGAGAACCGTCCCCATGTTCCACCTTTTTGTCCCTGAGAAGCAAAAAGAGACAGTCCCTAGGTAGCGATAGACGAAGACGCCTGTTTCCAGCTATTAGTAGGAGCCCGGTAACGACTTCTATCGTTGTCATAATGCAAATGCGACAGATATAGACTTCGGGCGATTAAATCAGCCATTTTATAGACTACATAGAGACGAGTATTTTGCAAGACCATCTGTTCGAGGAAACCTCCCACATTTACCACGGCAGATATATGAAAATCTCCTACCTCGGGAAGCATCTTTTTCAACGCAGTTCCTGGTTTTAGTCCACCTGGTTTGATATTGATATAACCGATACGATCTGTGTTGCCCAAGCTGGCATCAACTGCAACTACTAGTGGGTTTTTGTATTGATTAGCGATTTCCTCCAGAACACTCTCCAGGTTGGCAGCGTGAGAAGGCTTTTCTAAGGTTCCAAATAGGTTAATTGCTGGTGACATGGCTTGCAGACGGGTGCCTACCAAGGGGCCCAGGCAATCACCGGTAGCTCGGTCAGTTCCGATACAAAGATAAACAATATCTCTCTTAAAGCCAGAATTCATATCTGTCAAAAGATTATAAATACCATTTTCCAAGTGATTCAAACAGGCTGGGTCTTCATAATGATAGGAGAACTTTTCGCCAGCTTTCTTGACGATAGAAATATCCATTCAATATCCTCCTGATTATAAATATTTACCATTATTGTTGCCGCTGGGAAAATTTTTATGCGGTATTTCTGAACGGGGCGAATATTTATTAAAGAAGTGTAGTTTTTGAGGTGGGGTGGATAGAATAAAATATCGGCTGATGCTAATTATGGGTTACCTGGGAGCAGTGATAGGGGCGGGTTTTGCCTCGGGGCAGGAGATAGTACAGTTTTTTGTGACATACGGAAGCTACGGGATGAAAGGGGCTTTAATGGCCACCATTCTTTTCGCTGCCTGCGGGGGGTTGTTGTTGTATTTGGCCCATACGAAAAGAGTAGCTAATTACCAGGATATGCTTGGCTATTTGCTGGGTCATAAGCTGGGTAGGGTAGTTGACTTCCTGCTGGCGATCTTTCTATTTCTGGGTATCAGCACTATGTTATCGGCTAGTGGAGCGGTATTTTATGAACACCTATACCTCCCTAAAAGCCTGGGTATTTTCCTAGCTTATGTTCTGATTGTAATTTTGCTGGTAGCCGGGAAAAAGGGACTAATCCTTTCATATAATATACTGGTACCGATTAAAATAGTCTTATTATTAATTATATCAGGGTATGCCGCCTTCTTAGTAGAAGGGGATCATCTGGAAGCATATATGGTTTCCCTGGGTGCCGAGGAAGCGCGGAATTGGATTATAGCGAGTATATTGTATGTTGCCTATAATTTTGCACTGGCCATGGTGGTATTAACTGAGTACCAGACTGTTACTAACGGGCGTAACGGGATTCTTGGAGCAGCCTTGGGCGGGCTGATTTTAGGAGCCTTGGTGATTATGAACTATCTCTCTTTAAGTAAATTCTTGCCAACCGTATTGCATTATGAAGTGCCAATGTTATACGTTGCCGGGCATATAAACCTTACAGCCAAACACATATATACGCTGGTTCTGTGGCTGGGAATTATTACAACCGCAATTGCTAATGCCTATGGATTCGCCCAGCGTTTTTCCCGATTTACGGGATTAAGTTATGGCATATGCCTAGTTGTTTGCATGACCATGGCACTACCCGTGTCCATGCAGAGCTTTTCCAGTTTGGTAAATAAAATATATCCCCTTTTCGGAGTCTTGGGGATATCAATTATTGCTGCATTACTATATAGGGGTGTAAAAGAAATAGGAGGAGAGTTATACTATAAAATAATTCAATTATTTAGAAGGTGCAAGGAGGTCTAAGGTGATTAATCTCAGAAATATTCCCGCTGTAGATGAAATACTAGCGCTGCCGCGAATCAATGAGTTGCTCAAACTGTATAATCGGGACTTTATTATGAGAAACTTAAGGCAGGCGGTTGAGGCTAGCAGGCAAGAATTACGCCTGACCGGTGGAGAATACAGTAAAGAAAACCTGACCGAAATGATTATGGAGCGTTTGAATATATTGATTGAAAAAGCAAGCTCAGGAACCTTGCAAAAGGTCATCAATGGAACCGGGGTAGTACTACATACTAACCTGGGACGAGCTCCTTTGGGTGAACGGGCTCTGCGTTATTTAAACGATATGGGCAGAGACTACAACAACTTGGAAATTGATCTGGAAAGCGGGGAAAGAGGTTCTAGATATCGGCATGTGGAAGAACTCTTGATTACCCTGACCGGGGCAGAGGCAGGGTTGGTGGTTAATAATAACGCTGCGGCAGTTCTACTGGGACTGACTAGCTTGGCCCGATATAAAGA
>JAQUUV010000110.1 GCA_028693695.1 Syntrophomonas sp. | reverse complement strand
TGTCGGAAGGAAACAGCCAGGTCATCCTCTGCGAACGAGGCATACGCACCTTTGAAACCTGTACCCGCAATACCCTGGATTTGTCGGCCGTGCCGTTGCTGAAAAAAAGAACCCACCTGCCGGTTATTGTCGATCCCAGCCATGCTGCAGGTCTTCGCGAGCTGGTTGCGCCGCTGTCGCGTGCTGCGGTAGCAGTCGGAGCCGATGGCCTAATGATTGAAACTCATAATGATCCCGCCCGGGCTCTGTGCGATGGAGCCCAGTCCCTGGATCTGATTCAGTTTGGCAGCTTGATGGAGGATCTGAAGCGTCGGATTGCCTTTGAAGGGAAGCGGATCGGAAATTTGTGAAAAATTATATAGGTATTTTGAAGTCACTCATCGGATAATCCTGGAATCATAACGGTTATATATTCATTTCCTGGTCTGTTAGGCTGAGCTTGGATTAGCCTAACATGCCTAATTTTCAAAGGGATTCCCAAGAGTCAGATCGTCACTATAGCTTTAGAGAATTATCTTAAAACAGAAGCAAGGGAAATAAATGGTTGAGGCTAATGCCGGAGCCTTTATGTTATCATAATTTATATATCAGAGTTGGAGGTGGCGAAATGATCAAAAAAATTCCTTGGGGTGATATTACCTATGGAGTCGGTATAGCACTTCTCGTATTATTATTCATGAGATAACATTATACTGAACAGGTCCAGGATCAGGTGTAAAATTAACTCCCTGCATCACCGCTATCAATTTATAAAGTAAAGCTGGAGATACGATGCCTAAGGTATGGGACTTTGACTTAGTTGGTATTTCCAGTTTAAACTATTGGGGCTAATCTTTTTCAATATAAGCTTCAAACGATCCCTAGGCAGGATACTGGGGCCCCAATGGGACAGATATTATAATCTAATTGATACATATATAATTATGGCTGGGATAATAGTCATAGTGGGCTTGATTGGGTATAACTTTTACCGACGTCGTAACCTGGACCAGAAAGTATGATAAATATGAACGATTACCTAATAAAATTAGCTCGAAATGATGATGAAAAACGCCTGATCGCTCGGCTGGATGAACTTGTACAAAAGGCTGTGCACGGGATATATGGGCACGGTGATTTTCTGGATCTGCGCCAACAGGAACTGGCGCAAGCTGTGGCAGTAAATGAATTAGCTATTGCTTGGCAGCTTAACGGGGGGTATGAGGAAGCTGAACGGAAACGATTGGTCGTATATCCTGAGTGGGAAGTGGAGCCTAATGCCAGGTTAGCTTATCTACGGATTAGACATAAAGAGTTTAAGGAGCAGTCTATAGGACACCGTGATTACCTGGGGGCGGTCTTGAATCTGGGCATTAAAAGAGAAAAGCTGGGCGATATTGTGGTTCAAAACGGGGCGGCGTTTTTAATTGCGGATATTGAACTGGCGGATTTTATTTGTCAGCAGTTAACTCGAGTAAAACATTGTAATGTAGAAGTAGAGATGATTCCAGATGAGGCATTTGTTTTTGAGCCTCCTGAACTAACAGAATTACAGCTGAGCCTGGCTTCTCTGAGGTTGGATGCCATTATTGCCGCTGCCTTTAATTTATCAAGATCTGACGTTAGTGCCTTAATCGAAGGTGGGAAAGTAAGGATAAACCAGATGGAGATTTATAAATGCTCCGCCCCAGTTAAGGCCGGCGATCTTATCTCGGTACGTGGTTTAGGCCGCTTCCGATTGGATGAGGTCGGGGGAATAACCCGTAAAGGTCGCTATCGTGTGCTGGTTTCTCGCGGGTAATCTCAAATCATTATAATGATTTGATGCCTGATCAGCTGACTACAGATTACTATACTGATATGATAAGGAACGCAAGAAATTTATAGATCTATTAGTACACCAATGACGCTCTTTTTTAGGATCCTTCGGGGTCTTTTTTATATTAAGGGATTCGTTAACAGTGATGATAGAACATTTATGTATGAAATTTTTAGCTGCCTACCCCAAAAAATGAACTTTCCCCCACGCATATATAAGCAAGTAATAGAAAAGGAGGAAAGTTCATGAAGAAAAGCCTGTTATTTATACTGGCTTTGTTGCTGGCAATGATGTTATCAACTGGTACCGTGTTAGCTAACTCTGATAATGGTAATGCCTGGGGAAACAGCAACAAAGACAAAAAACTAACTGAAACCGTGGAACTGCAAATCTGTAAGCAGGCAAATGAGAAGGTACAATCACATAGTGAAACACAAAAGGTAGAAAAGAAGCATGTGCAAGAACGAGTGAAAAAATCAGTCCAGGAGGCATTTAAGGCCTATTGTAATGAAAAGTCCAGTCAGGATACAAGTCAATTCTCTGATGTTAACCAGCACTGGGCAACCCGATCTATTAAGGATATGGCAGCTGTAGGGCTGTTCAAGGGCTATCCTGATGGCACATTTAAACCCAACCAGCAGTTAACCCAGGATGAAGCCCTGGCACTGGTGATGCGTATTTACGAGGAGGACGCTGCCACGCCATCTACCGACGATGAGGCCACGCTTAATGAAGAAGATAATTTGGTTGATGTACCAGCATGGGTACGTGAAGATGCCGGTAAAGCTGCTAGAAAAGGCATCATCAAGTTAAATCGCTTTCATTCAGGAGTGCAGGCATCTAGGGCCCAAACCGCTGTTATGATCGCAAAAGCCCTGGGCTTGGAGCCCGTAGAGACAGGTAATATGCCCTTCAAAGATGGCTTATTAATTTCCAAAGAGGATGTCGGTTACATACTGGCCCTTTACCAAGAGGGAATTATGACCGGCAGCCCTAATGGTAACTTCAACCCCAATAATGCAATTACCAGGGCAGAGATGGCTAGCATGCTGGAAAGACTGCTCAACAAGTCAGAGGTAGAATCAGTAAGCTTGCCGGAAACAGCAACAGTGGAACAAGGTAAATCTATAACCCTTGAAGCTACTGTTAAATACGCTGACGGCACCACGGATAATCAGGTAACCTGGTTAAGCAGCGATACTTCTTTAGCTACGGTCGTAAATGGAGTGGTTACTGCGGCGGCTGATAAGACCGGAACCGTTACCATTACAGCTACCGCCAGCCGAGGAGAATCTAGTGAATCGGCCACTTGTACCGTGACTATCGTTGAAGAGCAACAGGTAATTACAGGATTGCTAAGCTTTACTGGCAATATAGGCAGCCATGATGGCAAAGTGTATCAAGAATATGCTTTAAAGGCAAATGACACAACAATCAGCCTAGCCCAGGATAAGGTGAAATCTATAACTTTACAAAAAGAGGGTGCCGATCTTATCCAGCTAAGCGCCAATACTGACAGTACACTGTGGTTTAACGTACAACGTGAATCCGGAAAGTACACCTTAAGCGTGATAGACACCAATGATAAAAGCTATGTAGCTACTCTCGATTGGACCGCCCCCACCGCAGTGACTGCTACTGCCACCGGAAATAATAGAGAACAAGATGATGGCATTAAATATGTCGAATACAAGTTGGGTGATCTCGACCTTTCCAGCTTCGACTGTATGCATCAGATAAAACCTGATGGTCAAGTGGTCGGTTTTACAGTCGGTAGTGACACCAACCTGTGGTTCCAGACCAGCAGTCAGATTTCCGGTGAACATACCTTCCTGATCAAGAAAAACGGTGTTTGGTACTCCAGTAAAATTAACATTTAATATTTCGGCCCAGCCCTAATAACTAGGGGCTGGGCTGTTTCCAATTAGACTTTTTACTTCAGATTCTTATCGAGAAAGTCCAGTACCTTATTTACATTTTCAGGGTTGTTAAAGCGTTGACCACCATGCCCTGCTCCCTGAAACACTTCACATTCCACTTTATCCTTACCAAGTACTGCTTGCAGTTTGGCTGCAAATTCTGTTGATTGCTGCATCGGAATCCATTTATCTTCCGATCCCTGCTGAATAAAGAAAGGCGGGTCGTCTAGGGTAATATAGGTCTCCGGGTTTGCCATCTTCGCCAGATCTGGAACCAGGGTAATTTGTTGTCCCATAAGCTTGGAGCCGAAGGAATTAGGGCTATTCTGAAGATGGCCTGCGATTCCGCTTTGTTTATAATGCTCATCCATAGTTAGGAAGTTAATGGGGCCGCACCAATCTACTACTGCCTGCACTCTATCAGACTGATATCGATTCCCCAAGGTCGGGTCCTTTAATTCCTTAACATTCCCGGAAGTACCGGCTAAAGCTGCCAGGCCGCCCCCAGCAGAGCTTCCCCACACGGCGATTTTATTGGGGCTTAAGTCGTACTTGCGTGCATTGGCCCTGATGAAACGTATAGCCGCTTTTAGGTCATTAATCTGAGCAGGAAAGATTGCTTCTCCACTTAATCGATAGTTGACAGAGACAACGGCGTAACCCCGCTTAAGTCCCTCCCAAGCTGTTAGCACATCGGGACCAACTTTGTCTCCAGCCTCATAGCCGCCCGCGTGAACCGATACGATAACCGGAAAGGGTCCCTGTATATCAGTGGGCAAATAGATGTCTAGCTTTTGGGCTGCTGAAGCATTGGCATAGGGTACATCCAGCCATTTATATTGCTTGGGTGATGTGCTCGTTTCACCCCATCCTGAGAGTGTTCCGGTTACAAGTACCCAGACTAGAATTAGTGCAATTATCCATGCTAGTTGCTTCCTCATAAAACGACCTCCGTAATTGACCACAGTTATATCACATTAAATATGCCCGACTTATATATTTTAACATAGAAGGGGGGGAGTAATGGGGATACGTATTTTAATTTTATGCTGATAACCTCATATTTGGGGTATAATATTGGCAAAGCTTACCTGGCCCTCAAAAGAGCCAGCAGATCTGCCTTCTTATTCAGAGACGGGTTGTCAACCACTTTATCTAGAAGGTATTCTAAGGCTTCGCCCATTTCTTTACCTGATTCGTAAAGGGCCATCAGGTCATAGCCGTTAATATCCAGGTCATGGGTCGTAAGAGGTTCTCTTCGTGACATTACTTCCCAGCATCGATTTCTAATCGCACTGATCCAGTTGATATCCTTGCCTGAACGTTCAGAGCCTTTAATGTCAGCTAATTGTAACTCAAAAAGGTTGCAAATATTATCAGGACCCACTCTGCGAATAAGCCGCTTTATACTCAGTTCGCTAGCATTATCATAATTGTTCATGTGTTCTTTTATGAGGGCACATACTGCATTTAGGGTCTTTCGGTCAAAATTAAGCCTGGCCAGGGCTTCTCTAGCAATCTGGCTGCCGCTGCTGGCATGGCCATAGCAGTGTCCTTCTCCCACCTCATCTATAGTATGACAATTGGGTTTGTCGATGTCATGCAACAGGGCGGCTAGTCTAAGGCTCAGGTTGGGTTTGGTGTGGTCCAGAACCACCATGGTATGTTCAAAAACATCCTTATCATGGAATGAACTACGAGTATCAAAACCGATGGTGGGGATGAGCTCGGGTATAAGGTGTTTAAGCAAGCCCAGTTCCAAAAGCCGCCTTATACTGATCGAGGGCTTATCAGTCAGCAGTATTTGAGTTAATTCATTGCAGACTTTTTCAGAATTATTGAATGTGACTGTATCCTTCAGGTCTAGGATAACCTGAAGCAGGGAGTCATCAATTACGAATCCCAGCTGAGCTTCGAACCTTATTGCCCTAAGAATTCTTACGCTGTCTTCGTTTAGCTTATCCACCGGATTACCAGAACATTTTATTATCCGTTTATCGATATCACCAACACCGTCAAATGGGTCAATTATACCATCACTTTCATTGTAGGCAATGGAGTTCATCGTAAAATCATGGTGTTTTAGTTCTTCGTCAATACTGTCAGAAAACCTGTTTTCTTGGCTGGTTCGGAAAGTGCCTAATCGATAGCTCTCTCCCTGGTAAATAAGCGATACGTTGCTATAATCATGTATGGCTGGAATAGCTGAGAAGCCGTCCCTGTCATCGAACAGCAGGATATTGTCAGAAGGGAGAGCGTTAGTGGTTATTTCCCAGTTTATTGGCTTTAATCCTAAGAGGGAATCTCTGATACAGGCTCCATATACGAAAGCTTGGTACCCTTCGGTATTTAGTATATCTAGTATTAGCTTGACATTAGCTGGTATTTCTATTCTCATATCTTAACCCCTCCATCAACTTCAATGTTATAAGAAATTCGATAAAAGTAGTTTATATCCTGCAGTTATATTTTAATAATGATAACAACACGCCCTTATTTTAAGGTCTTATCAAGAAAGTCCAGCACCTTACTGGTATTTTCAGGGTTGTTGAACGGTTGACCGCCATGTCCTACACCTGGCATTATTTCAAGTTCCACTTTATCCTTACCAAGTATTGCCTCAAGTTTAGCAGCAAATTCTTCAGATTGCTGCACCGGGACCCAGATATCTGTCGTTCCATGTTGAATGAAAAAAGGCGGGTCATCTGGGCTAATATAAGTCTCAGGGTTAGCCTTTCTAGCCAAGTCGGGAACCTGGTTGACTTGTCTGCCTAGATATTTGGAACCGTAGGAAGTAGGGGTATTTGTAGGATATCCTGCAACTCCGCTTTCTTTATACTGTTCATCCATAGTTAGTAAGTTTATGGGTCCGCACCAGTTAACCACTGCTTGCACTCGATCAGATTGATCCGAATTCCCTAGGGTTAAATCTTGCAGTTCCTTAACATCCCCTGCGGTGCCTGCCAGAGCCGACAATGTTCCGCCGGCGGAGCTTCCCCATACGGCTACTTTATCAGGGTTTAGGTTATATTTACTGGCATTGGCCTTAATAAAACGTATGGCAGCTTTCACATCATTAATTTGAGCTGGAAAAAGTGCTTCTCCGCTTAATCTATAGTTAACAGAGACAACAGCGTATCCCCGCTCACGTCCTGCCCAGGCTGTCAGTGCATCTGAACCAACTTTATCTCCTGTACAATAGCCTCCTCCATGGATCGATACAATTACCGGATAAGGTCCTTTAAATCTATCAGGTATGTAAATATCCAGTTTTTGTGATGGAGAAACATTCGCATAAGGAATATCGGTCCATTTATATAGGCTGGAATATACACTCCTATATGCTGGAGGTG
>JAQUUV010000109.1:3687-7076 GCA_028693695.1 Syntrophomonas sp. | reverse complement strand
CGTCCAAGGATGGACTAATGTCGCGTTGCCATGGATGGCAAGGAGCGACCATTTACTCCGGTATTTTTCGCACTATACTTCGTTGTCAAAACGCGCCAATACCTCCAGTATTACCACGCTTTGCAACATTATTGGCGACCGCTAGCAACCTTATTGGCATCCGTAAGGATGCATCAGTGGTACCCGAAGGGTGGGAGCACCAGTAGTGCCCGGAGGGTGACGCCTTATCTAGCGCAAAAAATCCTCGGATTATTCTGCCTTGTTTATTCCTTGATAGCCCCTAAGAATAAATCATTGATATTTTCCCCCAAAAAGAAATAATGTACCCTTAACAGGTACATTATTATTCTACGGGGACATTTTTTCTTTAGGAGTTTACAAATTAAGACTTGTCACTTGATAACTACCTCAACAGATGAATCCTCCGCCCAGCACATAGTCATCCAGGTAATAGACAACCGACTGTCCTGGAGTAATGGCACGCTGAGGCTCTGCGAACTCCACTCTTACTATATTATTCTCCATATAAATAGTCGCATCGGCAGGTTTAGCAGCATATCTAATCTTTGCTTGAACTTGCATAGGCCACTCCATTCTGTCGTAACAAATGAAATTATTTCTGTTAGCAAACAGGCTGCTCCTAAATAAATCCTGGTTATCTCCTACCATTAGAATATTTGCCTCGATATCCATATCTACCACATATAGAGGTTTGCCCCCGCTTATGCCCAATCCCTTGCGCTGACCAATAGTATAAAAGGCCAGACCTTGGTGCTGGCCAAGAAGCCTGCCCTCGGTATCTCTTATCTCTCCACTATGGCATTCAATCCTCCCCTTCAAAAACTCACGGTAGTCTCCTGGTATAAAGCATATTTCCTGGCTTTCCGAAGACTCTGCCACCTGCATTCCCTCCTGACGAGCCAAAGCCCTTACCTCATCCTTACTAAACCTTCCCAATGGAAATTGGATATGGGCTAGTTGTTCCTGCGTCAAGCCATACAGGAAATAGCTTTGATCCTTCTTGCTGTCTACACCCTTCTTTAACAGATATCTTTGCCGGTCCGAATTAAATTCCACCTGAGCGTAATGTCCAGTCGCGACCATGTCACAACCTTCGTCCTGGGCCTTCTCTAACAGCGCACCAAACTTTATGTATTTGTTACATTCGACACAGGGATTAGGGGTTTGCCCCTTCTCATAAGCACTGCAAAAATAGTCAACTACACTTTCTTTGAATCTCCCTCTCATATCAACTATCTTATGTTCAATTCCCAAAATACGAGCCGCCTCAGCAGCCTTGTGGCTTACTCCCATATCCCAGTTAACCATGGTAAGCCCCAGTAATTGATGTCCCTGTTCTTTTAAGCATAGAGCAGCTATGGTGCTATCAACACCACCGCTTAATAAAACCGCTATCTTCAAGCCAAATCTCCTTTATGTAGACGAAGAATTTTAACGCAAATCACTAATCTACGTTTCTAAAATTTATAGCACTAAATACAAGTATTATCAAGCATGTTGTAATCAGCTATAATGGCAATATGAATGTCGATGCGAGAAAGGAAACAGTTCTCTGCGTCGCATCAGCAGGAGGTTTTTGATGCATGGATTTATTTTCAACGAGTGATGCAAAAAAGAAGGAAGCTAATGCTCCTCTAGCCTGGAGGATGAGGCCCAGCAGTCTTGATGAAGTAGTCGGGCAGGAGCATATTGTTGGCCTTGGTTCTCCACTTAGAAGGGCTATTGAGAAAGACACCCTGCATTCATTTGTGCTCTATGGCCCTCCGGGAACTGGTAAGACCAGCATAGCTCGAATTATTGCCAGGATGACGAATTCCCATTTCGAATACTTGCAGGCAGTCACCGCAGGGGTAAGTGATATTCGCAAGGTAGGCGCCGCGGCAGAGGATCGGCGCAAATATTACCAACAGCAGACCGTCCTGTTTGTGGATGAAATTCACCGCTTCAACAAGGGGCAACAGGACGTCTTGCTTCCCTTCGTTGAGGATGGCACGCTTATCCTAATCGGTGCAACGACCGAGAACCCCCTATATGAGCTGAATAACGCCCTGCTTTCCCGCATGAAACTTTATATTCTGGAGGCCTTGAAGGAAAATGATATAAAGCAAATCATAGATAATGCCTTGAAGAACAGCGAGAAAGGGCTAGGCTGCTTGGATATCAAAATAGATGAGGAAAGCATGACCATTCTTATCCAGGCTTCCCAGGGGGATGCCCGCACCGCCCTTAATATTCTTGACACGCTTAATAATTCATATACCAACCCAGATGGACACCTAGAAGTAAATGCAGGACTGCTAAAAAAGGTTACCGGAAAGCTTATAGTAAAGTATGACCGGAGTGGCGATTACCATTATGACACCATATCCGCCTTTATAAAAAGTATTCGCGGCTCAGATCCTAATGCAGCTCTTTACTGGATGGCAGTCATGCTGGAAGGTGGGGAGGATCCCAAATATATCGCCCGCAGGCTAATCGTTCATGCTGCCGAGGACATAGGCTTAGCTGACCCCAACGCTCTAAACATAGCTACTTCCGCCGCCAGCGCCGTTCAATATGTTGGCCTTCCTGAAGCCCGTATACCCTTAGCGGAGGCAACTATCTATCTATGCACCGCCCCCAAAAGTAACAGTAGCAAAGTAGCCATTGATGAGGCCCTGGCAGTAGTGCGCAGTAAAAATCGGGTAACTGTCCCCGCGCACATTGCTGATACCTCCCATTCCCAGGCTGGCCCGAAATTAGGAAAAGGTAAAGGCTATAAATACCCCCATGATTTTGGGGGGTATGTTGAACAGACCTACCTGCCGGATGAACTAGGGCCAGTAAATTTTTATCATCCCAGCAATAATGGTTACGAAAATACCATTCAAAAATTTCTGCAGACTCTGCCCACTAAGAATAATGATTGACAAGGGGACGAGGTTGACAAGGGGACGGGGTTGTTGACACATTTAGGCGTTATTTATAACGCCTAAATGTGTCAACAACCCCGTTCCCTTGTCAACCGATCCTCTATGCAATTACTTCGTCAATAACTTTTTGTAACTGGTTTTTGTTCTGGGCACCTACTATTCGTTTTGCTTCCTTGCCTGCCTTAAAAAACAAAAGGGTAGGAATGCCTCTAACCCCAAATTGCCCAGCCAAAGCCTGATTTTCATCTACATTGACTTTACCTATAACTATTTTGCCGACATTCTCATCAGCTAGGGTCTCCACAATGGGCCCTACCATTTTACATGGGCCACACCAGGGTGCCCAAAAATCTAGTAATACAGGTTGCTCTGACTGTAATACTTCCTTCTCAAAATTGTCTGTGCTTATAGTTTTAACGTTAGCCACATTAAACCCCTCCTTACATATTATTATGG
>JAQUUV010000109.1:0-3587 GCA_028693695.1 Syntrophomonas sp. | reverse complement strand
CCACACCAGGGTGCCCAAAAATCTAGTAATACAGGTTGCTCTGACTGTAATACTTCCTTCTCAAAATTGTCTGTGCTTATAGTTTTAACGTTAGCCACATTAAACCCCTCCTTACATATTATTATGGTCTATTTGATAAACCTGCTCATCACCCTCACGATTTCATCAAAACTTTGATCCTTTTCAGTTTCATTAAAGGATTTGTTAATACATTGCCGAGCATGATTCTCAAAGATTACTATTCCTGCATGATTAACAGCCGATTTGATTGCAGCGATTTGGTTTAAAATCTCGCCGCAATCAGCCTCTTCTTCGATCATTCGCTGCACCCCTCTGACCTGTCCCTCTATGCGTCTGAGCCTTGATATTACACTTTTACGTGGGTCTCCTTGCATCTGCTCACCTCTTTATACCCCCTTCGGGTATCTTTGCTGAAAGTATAAAACACTTCGTATATATTTGTCAAATGAAAATGCATGCGAAACCGAATTTGAACTAAAAGTAACGGAACCTTAAGGGATAGAAATTAAAAAAAATAAGGAGCAGTTGTCAAACCGCCCCTTTCTCCCACATATTATTTGGAAATAAGCCTTATTTCCAAACCATATAATAAATTCCTATCCCTACACCCAATGATATCAGCAACCAGATAAAGGTTCTTATTAACTCACTTTTAACCTGTTTTGTTAACTCCTCCATTAAACAGTTTCCCCTTTCTAACGCAATTTATTATTATTTCCTGCAATTAAATTATGTCATTAGGAAAATATGTACTCAATACCTTAAATCCTAAGTATTATATCACAGTCACTTATTATTTTCATTGTTCTTTCTTTACAGGTTTTCCAATAGAATCGTCTTTTCCTTTAAAAACATGACCCCACTATTTGATAATACTGCTTGGAGCCGTTAGTATTATGGTGTTCAGGGCAGGATAAGTTTCCTCGGCTAGGAGTTCTTTGGCAACTTCCTTGCCATTTTCTTTTACCAGCCGATACGTTTTTAACTGAATACCATTTTTTCCTTCCTGCTGCACTATCCTCTCCTGGGGTTTAAGCCTAAGGCTTACCTTCTCTACAATCTCAGGAGTCAACACCGTCTGTTCTCGGATCAAGGAAATTTCTCTTCCCGCTTCAGTTTGACAACCATAAATCTTTACCAGCAGTTTGTTTTCCTCGATAGCTAAGTGCAATAAAACGGGATTACCCAAATTATTCACAAATTTAACATCTTTGGAAGCCGCTGTCCGAGCAGGTCGATCCACCACTTGAATATGCGCGTTCAGGCATGCTTGGTAAATAGCCTCAGCTAGAGTATAAATAGCTGGACTCTGGATGACTTTTTGATTCAAGGTTTTAACCATAGAAAATGTGTCACCAGGAATAACAATAGTGCCATTTAAAAGAGTTGTAAATAATTGCAGGTCTCTTTTAATTGTTGAGTTCCTATCCAATTGCGATATGTAAACACCTATTAATTCTTTTACATTTTTAATATCTTCATTTTTAACATTCGGTGATAACTCATTAACTGTAAGGCTTACTGGTCCCAAATCACCTTCAGACAGAGCATCGCTAATCTCCTTAACAGCAACGCTTATGTCCATAGCTGATCCTTTTTCATGACTTATATATTCCAAAAGTCCATCATTATATAAAACCCGGGCGTCGATAGCTGGTTTATCTGTTCTTTGCTTGATGTCCAGCATTCTTGAATAAAGTAGTTCCTTATCGTCCAGCCGCAGGATAGGTTTAACATTGATTGCTTTCCCTCTTATCATTGCGTTTTTCCAGAGCGAATCCACTACCTGGGAGTTATCAACAATATCATCCACTTTTACAAGGGTCCTATCTAAATCATAACTTATCCCACTATCCTTGATGGGTATAGAAATAATTTCGCCGGTGCTATTGATTTTCAGACGTAAAACGCCCTCCCATTTATTCATCCCGCCTTCCAAACTCCTTAAGGCCTCCTGGCGAGTCTGGTTGGCAATGGCAATACCATCCACCGAAATATTTGAGGGATATATCCTTTCATCCCTTGCAGCAAGTGCCAAAGATGACAAAAGTATAGTGATAATTGCCGCTACCATTACAAGCGATATGACCCTGGCGATGGTCTTTTTTCCGTCTGCCATATCATTTCTCCCAAATCAATTATTTGGCAAACTCGGAAAGCTCCATAAACTTACCTTGTTTGTCTGCCAGGTTAAAGATATCTTCGGTTACTATTGTACCGGCCTGGATAATTACGCTCCCCCTGGCATCCTTGATATCCTGAATCACCTTTTTGCCCAGCAAAAATTGCTTCTGTCTCTCCTTAAACAGGGATGTTCCGTCTGTGGGTGTAATAGTTGGCACCTGTTTTTCTATAGGAGCAGTTGGCTCAATAACCGGAGTCGGTTTTTCTATAGGAGCACTTGGCTGAAAAACTGCTGTCTGTCTTTCAATCGGAGCACTTGCCTGAGGAACCGGAGTGCTTCTTTCAACAGGAGTACTCGCTTCAGGTGCTAATGTCGATTTTTCCGGAGCGCTAGATTGAACTGGCCAGGTAGGTTCCGGGTTTATTGACTTTTCCTTGACCACGATTACATCTGCTCCATAAGTCAACACTTCATCGGCTTGAACTGAATCAATCAAGCTTTCATTTTGGGCTGTTTTATACTCCAACCTGACCACCTTGCCTGTAGTCTCGTCAATTTCATACTCACTTATGACTCCAATTAGATTACCTTTATTGGTCAGAACCCTATTTCCTTTTACTTCAATATTCCTCTGTAAAAGGCTGTTAGCAGTGGATGTTTCATTTATCGTGGCCAAAAGATTCTCGCTTTCAGTAGTGACCGCATGTTCCCCTACTCCCATTACGGCCTTGTAAGGCAAAACCCTTGCGCCCACATACCAACTGCCATTGCTGACCAAGATAAATTCTACCCGCCCTTCTTCGGGGTTGATTACCAGATCCTTAACCTGTCCAATCTTTCTCCCTTCAACAATCGAGAAAACTGGCAGGCCTATGATCTCCTGGCTTCTCTTCATTTCTCAAACTCCCTTCATCTGCTTTCTTCTAATTGCGTTTTCTCGGTCACATTCAGTTGCACCCAGCGCGGAACCTCTGCTAAAGGCGTATCTGGTATGCCGAGCCTTGTTAATTCCGCTCTCAAAATCCTGATATAAGAAAGCTGACGATTTATTTTGTCTATTATATCAGGTCGCAGGTTGTTATTGCCAATATATATGTCAAGAAGATCTTCCGCCTCTTCGTACCTTCCTAAACTCTTATAGAAATTTACAGTTTCCAGGGTTAAGAAATATTTCAGTTCTGGATCTTCGGTTAATTTCCAAGCCACTGCAAAATTGCGAACTGCCTCCTCGGGCTGATTTGCCAATTTATATGTAAAGCCCGCATCTATCAATTGGTTAATTTCATTATGCTGGACTAGTTCTGGTTCTAGTTCTGGTTCTGGTTCTAGTTCTGGTTCTGGTTCTGGTTCTGGTTCTGGTTCTGGTTCTGGTTCTAGTTCTGGTTCTAGTTCTAGTTCTAGTTCTGGTTCTGGTTCTGGTTCTAGTTCTAGTTCTGGTTCT
>JAQUUV010000108.1:3203-7126 GCA_028693695.1 Syntrophomonas sp. | reverse complement strand
GATGGGCCAGTTTTTGGCACTACAAAATTCTAAATCATCTGAACTTGCCCCAATCAATGCATCTCGAGTTTATTAAGCGACATAATCAGGTTATTGCTGCTCATGAGGGTTCTCTAAATCCTTATCATTTGGGTTTTGAAATATGGAGCAAATTGGATCGCGAATCAGAAGATAAGCGACGAATTTTTGATATAAGAGAGCAGGAAAGAGATGCCTCGTTCCTCCGCCGTTACTTGGATGAAGAGCTATGCCGGGATTTAAATTTATTCCAATACCAGAAAGATGGCAGTAATTATGCAGTGACCGAGGTTTCCGATGAGAGCGGCTGGAAAAAAATACGGGATACTCTGGTAAATAACGTAGGTGTGAACAGTATACCAGTTATAAAAGTTATCGATATTAGCTCAGATAATATTCTGGATATGGTGCCAGACCAGGATGATCGAGAACTATTGTTGGATTACGCTCAGCAGACCTTAAAATATATTGCACGTTTATGGGGGCATAAAGTAAGACTTCATATAAAAGTCAATGGAGTCTATCGTATGCTGGAATTTGATGGCAATGGCAATCAATTATAGCGGTAATTTAACCCCTAATTGCACGACGGCAGGGTAAAATAAAAGGTACTTCCTTCGCCGAGTTTCGATTCAATCCATACCTTTCCTCCATATATTCCAACAATTTTTTTAACAATGGTCAGCCCTATGCCAGTACTTTCAAATTCATCCCGTGGCTTCAAGGTTTGAAAAACAGTAAATATTTTATCAAAATTCCTAGTTTCTATACCGCAGCCATTATCCTGGACACTAAACCGCCAAAAGTCTCCCTGGTTCTGACATGATATCTTTATTAGCCCGTTAGGCTTATCCATATATTTTATGGAATTGCCGATTAAATTTTCAAATAACTGTAGAATACGGGTCCTTTCCAACTTTAGTAGTGGCATTTCATTTTCAATAATAATAGTAATGTTATCAGGTGCCCCCAACAGTTCTATTCCTTCCATTATCACCTCATTAAGGTTTATTAAAGTGTTCTCTTCCTTCAGATTGCTTAACCTAGAATACTTTAGTATCCCTTCTAAAAGATTGTACATACGTTGAGTTCGGTTAAGCAGCATATTCAATTGTTCTTGGCCCTCTTCATCAAATTTATCTTGATAATCACTATAAAGCCATTCAGCCAGAGATCTAATTCCACGAAGGGGAGCTTTTAGATCATGTGATACTATATGGGCAAAATCTTTTAACTCCTGATTTATCGATTCAAGTTCTTTCATTAATTCCAGACTTCTTTTTTCTGCGACCCGGCGTTCAGTTATGTCTTCTGCAATACCAACTCCATATAACATATTATCTTCTTCATCTATTACAGGTGCACCACTGCATGTATTCCAGCGCCAGCTTCCATCCTTATGTTTAACCCGGTATTCCACCCCTTGCTGGGGTTCTCCGGTGGCCATAACCTTTTCAAAATAACTTGAACACAGAGCAGCATCGTCAGGATGGATAAAGGATGTATATGAATAACCCTCTACTTCAGTAATATCGTGACCTAGTTGTTTTGTCCAGCCAGGGGAAACAGAAGTAAATTTTCCTTCTAGAGATAAGGTAAAGATGATTCCGTTAGCATTTTCATAAATGTTGCGTAGCTTAGACTCGCTTTCGCGCAATTTAGTCTCCACCCGTTTTCGATCGGTAATATCCTGATGCACACAAAGTAAATGTGGTGTGTCACCCATTTCTATTATCTCTGCTGAAACAAGGAAAATCCGTATCTCTCCAGACCTCGTAGCAAACTCAGCTTCAAAGTTGCGAATACTACCCTGTTCCTGAATTTGTTTTGACATGAGGTTTCGTTCTCCCGGAACAACCCAAATGCCTAATTCAGTGCCGGTATGTCCTATGGCATTATGTTGTTCATAACCGGTGGTTTTTACCCAGGCATCATTTACTTCAACATAACGCCCTTCATTTAAAGTCGTAATGGTAATCGGATCAGGATTACAACAAAAAGCTTTTGAAAACTTATCTTCTGATAAGCTTAAGGCCTGATTCGATACCTCTAGTTCGGCAGTTCTTTCTTTTACCTTTTTTTCAAGTTCTGAATAAAGGATAGAGTTTTCCAGAGAAATACACGCCTGTGAGGCGAATATGTTCAGTATCTCAAGTCGTTCTTTGGTAAAGGCTTCGGTTAATAGGTCATTTTCTAAATAAACTATTCCTTTTAATGCGTTGTGAAACAAAATGGGAAAACACATTAATGATGTAATAGTATTTTCCGAAAAATAATTGTCTGATGAAAACTGACTAGCTAGAGTATTCCCAATAATCAACGGTTCTTTGGTTCTCATTACATAACTAATTATAGAAATAGGTAAGATGGGCTTTGCATCCATGCTTTCAAGAAGAATCTCTTGATCATCAATAATGATCTTCACGACCCTATTTGCGATTTCGTAAGCCGATAAAATCCAACGGTTTCCATCTCTTATTATAATGTGCCCTCGATTACTGCCGGAGTTTTCAATAATAATACTCATCAGTTTTTCAAGCAGCTTCGTTTTTTCAATTTCTCCTGAAATCATCTGAGTTGCTTTGATAACAGCATTTATGTCTATTGAATTGGTCAGAGCAGTAATATTTATCGAGTTGGTTAATACAGCAGTTACAGAGGAGCGTTCCACTAATTTCACACTATCCATGCCAGAAAATAAAATACGTTGGTATTTTTCTTTCATTGCTTCAGTTTTGCCTATGGCTCCCCAGGCTAAATATGCAGAATGGGCCTCCTTAAGATAGAAACCGGCTATCCTTTCTATTCCTGTTTTTTGGTACCGCTGCCCTGCAAGTTCACAGGCCAGAGCGTAATGATAAGGTCTTTTATTTTCTTTTGCTCCAAGAATAGCTTTTTCATATATTCTGAAGCATTCATCATACTTTCCTTCCCATGCTTTCATCTCTGCATCTACAAGATCATAAAGATGCTGGAAGTTAAAAGGTGCATCTTGCGTCCTTTGATACATCCATTCTTGATTTTCTTCCAATATCTTTTCTAATTTCTTTTGCTTATGTGCAGTTGGTACTCCTTCAATGGTCTTACAAACGGAAAGAGAATGCAGGAAACGAAGGAGGGCTGCAGTATAAAATGAAGCAATATATGGAATAAGGGGGATGGCCGTTTCAGTTAGTGTGAATGCCGTTTCATAATCACCGAACAACACTGCCGAAAGCGATCTATATATGTAGTAATAAGCTAGTCCTATGGCATTGTGTTGGACTTCTTCTAAATGTTTTTCTTCAATAAAATATTCATCATTAAAACTACCAATTGTTAATGTTTCTCCTCTTAGTGCCCTTACTATTTGTTGGAAGCTGACAAACGATTCCAGTCCATACCGGTTACCCATTTTACTTGCAAAGGATAATGCCGCCTCTACTTCATCCTGCATCTCTGAAACTGTATTACAGCATTCCAGTATGGCTACCTGAGAAGTGAAAAAACTGTAGCAAGAAAATTCAAATTCCCCATTTTGCAGGTTTCCTTTATAAGCTTCATGGGCATAATAAATATCATTTTCCAAAGGTTCAAACCAATGTATCCTTGTAAGACCGCTTATATGATACATTCTATATAATTCTGCTAATAATCCTTTTTCTTTAACGATCTGGATAGCCTTCTTGGCAAGTATATTTCCGGAATAAAAATCATTTCTACGAACTATTAACGGGGGCATCAATCCCGCTGACATTTCCAAAGCTTCCGCTGTTATTCCATTTTCAAACATAAGATTAATATTGCCAAACAAGGCCCAGGATGCTGCTATGGGATTATAAAAAAGCCCTGCAGCCGAAATTCGGTTTAGAAGTTTGGCAATAGCTTTACCTTTATCATCACGCAGCATTTCTTTTTCTTCAAGT
>JAQUUV010000108.1:0-3103 GCA_028693695.1 Syntrophomonas sp. | reverse complement strand
AATATTGCCAAACAAGGCCCAGGATGCTGCTATGGGATTATAAAAAAGCCCTGCAGCCGAAATTCGGTTTAGAAGTTTGGCAATAGCTTTACCTTTATCATCACGCAGCATTTCTTTTTCTTCAAGTTTTGCGATGCTGCCCCTTCGTTCATGATCATAATATTTATTGATCTCTGCCTCATCCACATCCATTAATCCATCCTTAGGATACTGTACTCCCAGTTTTTCAAGGAGAGCAACTCCAAAGAAAAAAGCTTCCTGATATCTGCTTCGATTGGATAGGCTAATCAATTGCAGGCAGCAGCAATCTACCAAATCTAATGGGTCTTTACAAATCTCTTCTACCTTAATATAGGTTTGGTCCAGTTCTTCGAACCTCGCCAGACTAAAAAGCGCTAGATGATATTCAGTGTATATACGCAGCAAAAAGGAATCATTTTTCTTTAAATCTTCAGGTGCAATCTCCATAATGAGCTCCAGGTACTGTCGGGCGGTGTCATAAGCTGAAGAAAGGTTGGCACTATGGGCTGCTTTGAAAAATATTTCAATTACTTTTTCTGTTTCCTGGGTTGAGATTAGGCAATCCAATGCCTTGGAATAGTGATCTGCAACTATAAATAGATATTTTCCTTCCAGAACTTCATTAGCTTCATAGTGCCTGGCAATATTCAAGTGTATGGTTTTCTTAATATCTTCTGATAAGGCCTGATAGCCTGCCTGTTGAAACTTGTCATGACAGAATTCAAACTGAAGTTCTTCAAACTTATCCTCTTTGCCTTCGATAAAATAAAACATTTCCTCATAGATAGCGGGCTTTAGCTCATCCTTAATTATTTCCATATCTTTTTCAGCAACCGCTGCAAGTACTTTTATATCAAAATGATTTCCTATGCAGGCTGCTATTTTAACCAGATCTCTCGTTGCTGCCGGAAGTGTCTCTATTTTCCCTATCAGATAATCAGCCACATTGTCCGATATCTGGCTGTTGTATATTCCGGTTTCATTCCAATCCCATCTCATTTCACTTTGATCATAATAAAGCAGATTTTCTTCATTACAATGTTTCAGAAACTCAATAGTATAGAATGGATTACCCTGGGTTCTTGCGTGGACTGATCCGGCGAGTTGATGCACTTCTTGCTCCGGCCTGCTCACAATATCAGATATTATATTGGCCACTGCATGAATATTAAGATTTTCCAGCTTAATGAATTCTACTTTCCCATTATTATTTTTTATTTTTTCTATAGACCTGATGAGCGGATGAGAGGCATTCACCTCATTGTCCCGGTAGGTACCAACAAACATCAAGCCTTGAATGGTATGGTCTATAAGTAAGCTTTCAAAAAGATCAAGGGATGCCATATCTGCCCAATGTACATCATCCATAAAAAAAACCACCGGATGTTCTGGTGAAGAGATAACAGCCATCCATTTTTTAAGCGCAATCTTGAATCTGGTCTGTTCTTCTATTGGAGACAGCACGCCTAATGCAGGTTGTTCGCCTATAATCAACCCCAGCCGTGGAACTACTTCGGTTATCAACCTTCCATTTGAACCCAAGGCTTCTGATATCCGTTTTTTCCAGCGTTCTATCTCAGTCTCTGGTTCTGATAGAATATAACTGCAAAATTGATCAATAGCATGGAAAAAAGCTGAATACGGGGTGTTCCTGTTAAACTGATCATATTTACCTGAAATAAACATTCCATGCTCTTTCATAATGGGTTTATGAAGTTCATTCACCAGACTAGTTTTACCAATTCCTGAATAGCCACCAATAAGAATAAATTCTGAATTTCCCTTACTAATGTTTTTAAATGAAGCTACCAGCTTTTCTAATTCATACTTTCTTCCATATAGTTTTTTAGGTACCTCAAATTTATTTGAAATATCTCTGCTTCCCAACTCAAATTCTTCGACTACCCCACTATCGTCAATCTGTTCCATGCATTTGTACAAATCAAACATAATCCCTTGAGCGTTCTTGTATCTTTCTTCCGGCATTTTGGCCATGAGTTTAGTTATTATTCCGGAAATAGCTTTAGGAATCTCGGGATTTACTTGATGGGCTGGCAAGGGAGTCTTGGCGATGTGGCAATGTACAATCTCGGCAGGATCGTCAGAGATAAAAGGAACCTGTCTACAGGCTAGTTCATATAAGGTGACCCCTAAAGAATAGAAATCGGTCCGATAATCCACCGGACGATTCATTCTACCCGTTTGCTCCGGAGATATATACGACAATCTTCCTTCTAATTTATTGGGATTAAGGGGTTGCATGGTTTCAAAAGAGAACTCGGAAGCAATGCCGAAATCAATCAATTTTATAACTTTTTTATCCGAATTGTAAACGATATTGGATGGGTTGATATCATTATGAATAACGTGATTCTTGTGTATATGATCCAGGCACTTAGTTATTTCTAATGCAATATATAGAAATTCCCTTATTCCAATTTTGCTGGTGCTTAGGTATCGGTCAAGGGATATAGCTCCAAAATCTTCTATCACCATAGAAAAATGGGTTTCCATATTTAAGAATTTATAAGCTTTTACTACATATTCTCCCTGAAGTTTTTTCAATAACTTGTATTCATTTCTCAGCTTAGAGAGGCTTTTCGCATCATAAAGCTCTCTATTTAAGGTCTTTACGATAACATTTTCATTTGCTTCCATATTAAATGCTCTATAAATGATACTGCTTGAGGAATAATAAATAGTTTCAAAGTTTGTCAACTTATCTGCTGTTCTTATCATTTTACTACCCCTTATTAGCTTATTAGTATCTATAGTAAATTTCGCCATATTATATCATATTATAGCCAATAATTCTGTATTTCATAGTATTGGCAGACGATAATAGAAGCCATGTTACTGCCTGCTTAAAACCTACTCTCTTCAACTTACTAAACAGGCTTGAATTCTCTCCATCTTCCCTACCTATTCTCGTTTTCGCACATCAGTTTTGTTTGTTCCATTACAATATCCACTGCTTTAGCTGTTTTATCGGGTGGGTATCCGTATTTCTTCAGCAGGCGTTTGATTGTCATCTTCATTTTGGCTTGAACACTTTCCCGAATGGCCCAATCCACGCTTATGT
>JAQUUV010000107.1 GCA_028693695.1 Syntrophomonas sp. | reverse complement strand
AGGGCAGTTAAGACTGCAACCTTGGTAATAGTGAGGCTGTTATTACGCTGTCCTATCATCCGCATGCGCCGATCCACATAAGCAGCAAGCATCTCCATATATTCAGCATTTTCGTTGCCTTTCACTACATATTCTTGGTTAAAAATCTCTACTGTAACCTTATTTACATTATTTTTAATACCTTCCACCATTTAGCCTCCCCTTTTAGGAATCATTTACAGTATTTCGCTACAAATATTATAATTCCTTCCATTCTCTAAAAAGCGGCGGAAAAAATAACTCGGGGTCAGACCCCGAGTTATTGATGACACTACAAATAACTCAATAACTCGGGGTCTGACCCCGAGTTATTTTCTCCGCCGTCTCCAGGCGTCGCTGGTTCAAGCTCAACTCTATAGCCTCAAAAGAGATAGCCCCAGTCCAGCAAAACTTAGCACATTGAGGGTCCCCATCACACTGATCACATTTGAAGGCCAACCCTTTTAACGGATTGAAGTTGGCGTGACCGAAAGGACAGGCCTGGACGCACTGGCGGCAACCTATACAACGCTTTTCATCGACAGTAACCAGCCCAGTTTCCCGATTTCTGAACATTGCCCCCACCGGGCACACCGTTACACACATCGGTTTCTCACACATGGCACAACTAATGGGTACATTCCACCCTGCTCTCTCATCTTTGGCAATCCTGATGCGGGATAAGTTCGGCGCACAAACTCCCTCATGGACTAGAGAACATATCATTTCACATGTTTTACAACCGACACATTTGTGATAATCAATTACCAGCATCTTATTCATCCTAATCCCCCTCCCGATATAATGGCTTTACAGACCATAAAATTACAACTATTAATTATTATTATTCTTGTAAAAATCGCTGGGCAGGTAAATACCAGGCCACTCTTCTGGCTAAATCAGGATCAGCTGCCACACGGTGAAACTCGCTCAGGGGAGTTCGATTTTTCATCAATGCCATCACCGCACCTAAACCATAAGACATGCCAATGGTCTGCATTCCTATAATGCGGTCATCCATCACCAAGACTCGCCAATACAGCTCATTATCCTGACCTTCCAGAACCCGGATTTCTTCCCGTGCTAGTGCGCGGGAAATCAATCCCATTGAGACCGCTGTTATCCCATAAATATCCTCTGCCACCAGGCTAACTGCTCCCTCGTATGCCATTTCTTGCCCCAGGCAGTTGAGAGCCGCAATCTGGCCCTGTCTTTTCGCATTAGGCCACAGCAGGCTAAGGGTAGGATACCCGGTCAGCATATCAATCGACTCAATACAATCACCGCAGGCATAAATACCATCGATGTTGGTTTGCATACGCGAGTTAACTTCAATACCTCCCAGTTCTCCTAGCTTCACTCCGGCTGCTGAGGCTACTTCAACATTCTGTTTTACTCCGGCGGCCCAAATAACCGTGTCGCAGGCTATTGACCTGCAATCCGTAGTTACTGTCTCTACCCGCTGGTCACCGCTTATTTTCAGTACCCTTTCCCCCGTTAAAACCTGGATTCCTCTATCGCTAAGGATTCGACTAATGCGCCCTGCTGGTTCTTGGTCAAAAATACGGGGTAGAATAGCTTCCATTAATTCCACAATCGTAACTTGGCAACCTGAGATCTGCAAAGCTTCTGCCACTTCTATGCCAATATTACCAGAGCCAACTACTACCACTTTCCGAGCTTTATAGGCCAAAATAGCATCTATATCACCGACAGTCTTAACCACAAAGTTGCCCAACAGGTCACGGCCTGGAACCGGGGGAATAATGGCTCGGCTGCCTGTAGCCAGGATGAGTTGGTCATAAGCTATTGTTTCCTGGTCGGATATAAGAATGCGTTCCCTGGTATCTATCTGTTTAATTTCTAAGCCAAACCTGGTTTGAATCCCCATCTGGGGATAGTCCGTTAATTGCTTAATAAAAAGCTGACTTCTATCCACCCACCCCGACAAACAATCCGGCAGTGCGCAAGCAGAGTATTCCGGCAAGTTTTCCCGCGCCACCATAACAATTGGAACCTCTAAATCATGCTTGCGAATTGTCTCAGCCGCACTGTTGGCTGCTGCGCCGTTTCCAATGATAACGATGTTTTTCATCGGCGGTCTCCTTTCACAAGCCCTGCAATGCCGCATCGTCTAGCTGCTTCAGCGCTTCGTTCCAGATCCAGCGCTTCAGCAGTCGAGATATACCGTAATGCTCCCGTAGGGCAATATTTTACACACTCCGGATTCCCCCCGCAGTGGTCACAATTCACTATGACTTCTTGCAAGTAGTCATAGCTGCATCCCTCAAATGGGCAGGCCAGCTGACAGGCCCGGCAGCCAATACAACCTTCCAACCTACGAATCGTAAGGCCGGTAGCCGGGTCTTTAGTTATTACATTCATTAAGCAGGCACTGGCACAAGGCGGATTATCACAATGCTGGCAGGTCATGGGGACAAAAATTCCCCTGGTCTCTTCCCGCCAAATCTTGATTCTTGCCAGGTAAGGTTGGCACTGCCCGGTCTTATTTATCGCACAGGCCAACTCACATAGCCCGCAGCCAGTACATTTTACAGAGTCTATTATCAAGTGTTTATTCATGTTCGCCTCCCCAAGCCCTAACTCAGATTGCTTAACCCTAACTCCCGCAGTTTTTCCTCTCCAGGTTGACCGGTAAGCATATCCCAACCCCGAACCTGATAATATTGCTGCAGCACTTCCTGCACCTTAGCTTCGTCCAGATTTTTTCCGCCTACTGCTTCTTCATAAAAGCGACGGGGGAATTTAGAGTCTTCGGGTAGTTCCCCTTCGCGCAGATTAAACAGCTTTATCAGGTTCCACGCCCTTTCAGCTGACTGCATAAGCTCAATTGGCGATATTTTAATTCCCGTAAAGGCGGTATAGGCTTCAGCCAAAATCGTCGGGCCAATGCGGTGCTCTACCGGGGGGCGGATGCAGACTCCCACCGAGTTGAAGAGATTAATCAGGTCTTCTGCCCAACGAGACATAATTGCTATATCAACTGTATCGTTTTCCAAATCAATAGCCTGGGCTTTCAATTCGTCTGGCATGTCCAAGGATTCATACATCTTCCGGTCATAACCGAAGCGTTCCTTCTGGAAATCATGTTTATTTTCATTGAAACGAAGGTTTTCAATGGGATTACGGCAGCGCAGGTGATCCCCACCTCTAATATTGGTGAGTATCCCCAGACTCCATGTGGACCATCTACCGCGCGGGTCAATCATAGGTATCTCTAAGCCCTTTACATGCATGGCACTAGCTTCACCACCTGCAAACTGCTGAGCCGCTCTCATCGTTCCTTCCGCTAATACAGCTCCCAAGCCTTGGCGGCGCGCAATATCATCCATTAAACGTAATATTGCATCATCGTCTCCAAAAGACAAATCATAACCAACATCTTCCTGGCTAATGATGCCCCGATTGAAAAGCTCGATAGCCATAGCCATTACCCCAGCTACACTGGCCATATCCATGCCGTATCTCTGGCCCATTTCTGCTGCCTTAACGGTTGCCTCCAGGCTCATTCCACATCCGGAACCAAATGATACGGTTGGTGTTACTTCCATATCCTTCATACGTAAACCCTGGTATTTGCCTGCTTTAATCTCTACCCAATGAGCGCAAGCTATTATGCAGGATTGACACGCGATATGACCATGGGTCAATTCTTCCACCTTAGGACGGGCGAAGTCTTCCTTCCAATCGGGAAGACAGCCTTGACTAAAGTTATTAGCATTTAGAGCCTTAAAACTGCCGTAAGGCATGGCCGCATTCATACTGCCATAGCTTTTAAAAGGTTTGAAAAATGGCGAAGACTCAATCAACTGCCTGGCTTTCCCAGTTACCTTGAGTAATCCCTCTACGCTATGCGGTGTTATCCCCTGCGTGCCTCTTACCACTATCGCTTTTAAGTTTTTCGATCCCATGACCGCGCCTAGGCCGGTACGCGCCCAGGCATCGTAATAGCCATTTTCAATGCAGGCAAAGCGAACCAGGTTCTCTCCTGCCGGGCCTATTAAGGCTACTTCAGCAGCCGGATACTGTTTTCTTAAAATATCCAGGGTTTCCCAGGAATCCTTACCCCACAAACGAGAGGCATCCTGGACACTAAGCTCCCCGTCCTCAATGAAAAGGTAGACCGGCTTCTCCGCTCGGCCCTTTATTACCAAGGCATCGAACCCGGCGTTTTTCAACTGGGTGCCAAAAAACATACCCGAATTAGAGGTGCCAAAAAGTCCTGTCAAAGGTGATTTCGCAGAAACTTCGGTACGGGAGGCGGTTGGAAATATTGAACCAACCATTGTACCTACGCCAAAAACCAATATGTTCTCAGGGCTAAGAGCATCGATTCCAGCAGGTACTTCATCACTTATAAGCTTGGCATTAAAACCAATTCCCCCCAGGTATTCACGGCAAAACTTCGTTGCCAGTTCATTTCGCTTAGAATCACGATTGCTAAGGTTCACTTCTAGTATTTGACCTGCATATCCTCTTGACTTTGACATGTCTTTCTCCCCCTTCATAAATATTGTTGTTTAAAATGGTAATGAACCTCTTTCGAAGTAAGTATCGGTACAACAAATGTCCTATAGGCAAATAATTTAATTGGTATACAAAGCATATCATATTTGACATCATCAAACCCTATGTTTTCGATCCCATAATTTGAATAATCACGAATGCATAGTTTCACCAAAAATTTTTTAATACCCTAACACAAAATGCTACTATTATAGTATAATGTAATAGCAATTCCATATTTTACTACACAGTTCTTAAACTAAGCAAGCAACTGTATCTTTTTGCACTCTGCTTATTAATATGGAAACATATCGAATTTCTAACAACTCTTCTTACCCTAATAGCTATTGTTACTTTCATGATGATTTTATGAGTAGTTATTGAAAGGGGTGATATTTCCTATTATTCGACGCACGTTGTTTATCTATTAAGCTCATAAATGAAAGGGAGGGTATATTAATGAATGAAAAAATTAATGTTAAAGCACAGGAAAATTTACAAAAATCTTTCACTATGACCGATAATATGATAGAGAAATTTTGGGATATGTGGCAACTTAGCTTAGGCAGTCTATCTTGGAGTCAGGACCAACTTGAGACGATGGCCAAGAAATATTTGGAACAAAATAAGCTAGCCCGTGAGGAAAGCAACAAGGTTATGGAAGAATTAATGAAACAGGTTAAAAACAATCAAACGCAAATGCAAAAAATGGTTCAGCAAGCAGTTAACACCACCTTTGAAAATGTTGATATTCCTGTTTACAACTATTTCGATGATCTCAATAAAAAAGTTGAGGCATTATCCAAGAAAATTAATAGCCTTTAAATTGAAAGGGGCATAGGTATGTCTGAGGATACCAACAAGAATACCGAAAAAGTGTTTTTCACCAAGGACGAGATTTACTTTCCTGATCTAATAGAATTATGGAAAGAGTTTTATTTTAAAAACGAGAACTCCTGGGGTGAAGTAATCAAAGAGTTTATTAGCAAAGAAACCTTTGTATATATGCTGGACAAGACCCTGGATCATTACTTAGCCAACGAAAAGATCCTGAGACAGAACATGGATAAATATTTTGAACGCAGCGCCTTTCCTTCCAAAAAAGATATTGCCCGAGTAGCGGAAATGGTTATTGCCGTTGAAGAAAAGGTCGAGGTTCTCGATGACCAGTTGGTTGAAGCAGTTAAAAGCATGGCTGATAGCATGCTCGCTATGGCGGAAGCTCAGAAGAGATCTCGTGAGGAGATTGCTGCACTGAGGAAAGACATTGCCAAATTGAATAAGAAAATGGATCCACCTGAGAAGAAAACCAAAACTACTCTCAAAGAAGCCCAAGTTAAGAAAGCATCCCCATCCAAAACCAAGAAGAAAGAAACCGGTTCAGACGATGAACTGATTCCCTAGTTCGCTTGCATTTTATGGAGGGGGGTTAGTAAATGATTGAGAACATATATGACGAGTTAAAAGTTGGCGATACCGCTTATGTAGAGAAGACTATTACCGAAACAGATGTTTACCTGTATGCAGGAATAACCGGTGATTTTAGCTGGCTGCACGTGAATGAGATGCGTTCCAACCAAGGCCACTTTAAGACTAGGATAGTACACGGCATGTTACTGGTGGGCTTAATTTCTAACGTAGTAGGCAATCAAATGCCAGGGTCAGGAACCATTTATGAAACTCAAAATCTAAGATTTATCAGACCGTGTTTTATAAATGATACGATAAAGGCACGGACTAAGGTAATAGAACTAATGGCAGCCGGGAGAGTAAAGTTAAGAACTACCTGTCATAATCAACGCGGTGAACTGATAGTCGATGGAGAGGCTATTGCCATACCGCCGAGGAAGCACGTAATCACTGAAGATCTGGAATTACAATACTAGGCGTTGGAATTATAATACTATTGGGAGGTCTATATCTTGAAAAAGAATCTGTTGCTGAGTGGTTCTGCCGATGAGGTAGGGGCAAAACTCCAAGAGAATTATGATCAGATGCTGGACAGCACCAGGAAATGGGCAGAGATTCTTAACTTCGATCCGGCTCCGCAGACCGGGATGACTCCCAAAGACGTGGTGTGGGCGAAGAACAAAACCAAGCTTTATAGGTATGTTAGTCCTAATGGGCATAAGTACCGAACTCCTTTGCTGATGGTCTACGCACTGATCAACAAGCCTTATATACTGGATCTTACTCCGGGAATGAGTTTAGTGGAACACCTGTCCAATGAAGGTTTCGATGTTTACCTGCTTGACTGGGGCGAATTTGAATGGGAAGATCGAAATTTGAATTTTGGCAACTTTGTTTTTGACTATATGGCTCGCGCCGTTCGTAAGGTCTGCCAAATTTCTGGTACCGACGAATTAAGTATTCTCGGTTACTGTATGGGTGGCACCATAACCGCTATGTATGCTTCCCTTTTTCCGCAACCAAATATTAAAAATATATTATATCTAGCGGCGCCCTTCGATTTTAGTGATGCAGGCATACAAAGTATGTGGATGAAGGCACCAGGTTTTAATCCCGACCGGATAACTGACACCTTTGATTTGATTCCCAAGGATTTTATTCAAATGGGGGTTATGATGTTAAAGCCGATCAACAACTTCTTGGGAACTTACACTCGCTTATGGAAATCTGT
>JAQUUV010000106.1 GCA_028693695.1 Syntrophomonas sp. | reverse complement strand
GATGGCCGGGTTATGGATATAAAAACGGTTGTTGAAGAAAATTACGTACATGCTAAGACCATAAGAGTGAGAATCTTCCTGAGCATTTTTAATGTCCATATCAATCGTAGCCCTATTGAAGGCCGGGTAGAGTGGGTGAACAGGGTTTCTGGGATTTATTTACCTGCGTATAAAGATGAGGTGAGTGATAGAAATGCCCGCAATTACGTAGGTATAGTTACTGAGTGGGGCAAGATATTAGTAGTGCAAATTACTGGACTCATAGCCCGGCGCTTGGTATGCTGGGTACAACCTGGCGATACTCTTAAAATAGGCGAAAGATTTGGTCTTATCCGTTTCGGCTCTTGTACCGAAATTTATCTGCCGGAGGATGCTACTATACTGGTCCAAACTGGACAGAAACTAAAAGGAGGTGAAACAGTAATTGCTAGATTTTGTGAATAAGAGTTGCGCCAACACGGTAACCCTTGTTAATATTGTTTTTGGCTCGTTATCTTTGGTGAGTACTCTACACGGGAACTACCAGTCAGCGGCAATATTTATCTTGCTGGCAGTGGTGATGGATGGCCTGGATGGTCGTATTGCTAGAAAATTTGGAATAATCTCCGATATGGGTAAACAACTGGACTCTCTGTGTGACTTAGTTTCATTTGGGGTTGCACCTGCAATTTTGCTTTATACACAGGTATTATATTCCTTACCTTACTCGTTAGGACTTATCGCGGCTATTTTTTATATTATGTGCGGGGCTTTTCGTCTGGCGCGTTTTAATGTTTTAAACATAAGCGGATATTTTGTGGGTATACCCATAACTCTGGCTGGAGCGTTTCTGGCACCTGTTTCTTGGTTTGCTAATGATCTGCCGGATTACCTTATCATGGCAACGGTAGTATTTTTGTCGGTTATGATGGTTAGTACTGTTAAAGTACGTAAATTTTAACACTAGGGGCTGTCAAGGAATAAACAAGGCTATAATCTCGAAGAGGAATTAAGCAGGAGGACGAGCTCATGTTAGATAAGGGCATTGAAGCTTTGCGGGGACGCAAGCCAAATATACTAGAACATGAGCTGGCTAGCAAATCAGCTGTTTTGCTTCCTATGGTAAAGGTTCAGCAAGAAACTTGTATTTTGTTTGAAAAGAGATCCTCGCTTTTAAAACATCAGCCGGGCGAAATATGTTTTCCCGGAGGCGGGATTGAAAGCAGCGACCGTGGAACAGCAATTGCAGCAGTGAGGGAAACCTGTGAAGAACTGGGTCTAATGACTGAGGATATTGAGCTAATAGCACCTTTAGATATAATGGTCACTCCTTTTAATGTCATTATTTATCCTTATGTAGGTTATATCAAAGATTTCAGTAAGGTCCAGCCCAACTGTGATGAAGTAGAAGAAGTGTTTTATGTTCCTGTAAACTTTCTGCTAAAAAACAAGCCTATTTTTAAAAAGTTATCTTTAAAAATGGATGCGCCAGAGGATTTCCCCTTTGAACTAATTCCTCATGGCAAAGATTATCCCTTTCGAAAAGCTTCATACCCTCAACATTTCTACATTTGGAAGGATCGGGTGATCTGGGGAATGACCGCCCGCATACTTAATCACTTCCTACACCTTTTAAATTGTGACAAGCCTAAAAAGTAAATTAAAGGCGTTTGCAAATCTGTTCCAGCAGCACTCCGGTGTTACTGGTATCTACTTTTACGGTTGCGGCATGATCCATTTGGGTATATCCCTTGTTGATAATAATCAAATCCTGGGTGAAAGTGCTGAACTCTTTTATAAACCCAGCCAGGGGATAAACGGTTAGGGAAGATCCTATAACCACTATTAACCGGGCTCTTAAGATGCTCTCCTGGGCATCCAGGTAGTTGTGGATCTGCTCTCCGAAAAGGACCACGTCCGGTTTCAGTATACTGCCGCATATTGAACAGGTGGGAACTACCTGAGGGCAATTATCAACATAAAGCCCATCATAAACAGAAGAGCAACTTTTCTTAGTGCACAAGTAACGATCAGAATTACCATGAATGGCGATTACTCTTTTGCTGCCAGCCTTTTGATGTAAGTTGTCAATGTTCTGGGTAACAATTGCCTTAACAATTCCTCTTTTCTCCATATCGGCCAGCATCAAGTGAGCCAGGCTCGGTTGGACAGGTTTAAACATGAAATATTGCCGGTAAAATTCATAGAATTTATCCGGTGAACTATGGAAAAAGTCACTATTAATTATGCTCATAACCCGATTCTCTCCCAACTTCCGATAAATGCCATTTTCTCCTCGAAAGTCGGGGATGCCTGCTTCGGTACTTATACCGGCACCAGTTACCACCACGGTGTTTTTCGAATGCTTCAGTAACTCAATGATTTTATCAATACTCTTATCCAATTAATACCACCCCTTATATGGTACGGGGATACACTCTAACGTGGAATGTACCTGCAGTAATTATAGCATTAAATCCATCCTTGGAAAGAGTGAGACACTGTATTGAAATCCAGGAGGCAAATAAAGAATGACAAAAACAAAAATATCCTCATGAGCTAAACACTCATGAGGATATTTATCTTGAACGTATTAAGGTGGCGGAGAAAGACCCTGACCTCTATGATCCGAGAAACCAGAACTTGTTTCTAACTCCAACTAACTCGAAATGAACCACCAATAAACTTAAACCGAGATCTATTTAAAAGAACCCTCTAACTAGTGGTAAGGCAACTAACTGTCTATTGACCTAAGATACTAGGCTATCCCAAGTTCTCCGCCACCACAGTTATATTATATTATGCAAGCGTTAAAAAAGCAATATTTTATATAAAAAAATGTCTGGAAAGTAATGCCATTAAATATATATTAATTATACAGGTATTTGTGCCAAATATTGAAAAAAGCGGTGGTATGATGAAACTTAGAGACATAATGACCCCTAATCCAATTACATTAAGACCTGAACAATCGGTTCAGGAAGCTGCTGCTCTATTTTCTGATAGACAGGTGGACGGCGCCCCGGTGATAGATGAGAATGGGAACATTATAGGTCTATTCACCAAGAGCCATATCTTTCGAATGGTAAGCCAGGGAATGAACGCTCATACACCACTGTCGGAATTTATGACCCGCCAGGTTAATACAGGACATCCCGATGATAATATTGAAGACTATCTGAATCCTGGAGTGGGCCGATTGCCGATTCTAGATGGGAACAATATTGTAGGAATAATAACTCGCAGTGATCTGTTTGCGGCATTTTTTCGTTCTTATAAGGAAATCTCTACCGAGTTAGATACCATCATTAATTCCACCCATAACCTGATTGTGGCTGTTAATGAAAAGGGCATAATCACTGTTTTTAACAAGGCAGCGGAAATAAATCTCGGAATGAAAGCCGACGAGGCTCGAGGCAAAAAGGTGATAGATATTTTTCCTACCAGTGGACTAATTGACGTTGCCCATACAGGTAATGCTGAGCCTGTAAAGAATTTAATCTTGAGTGGGCGCAAATTCCTATCCAACCGTACTCCAATTTATAAGAACGGCAAGCTAGCAGGCGCGGTTGCTGTTTTACAGGATATTTCTGAAATAGAGAATATCTCTCGGGAGTTAGAGTATGTTAAAGAACTTAATCGAGAATTGGACGCGATAATTGACTCATCCTTTGACGGTTTATATATAACCGATGGGGACGGACTTACCTTACGATTGAACAAGGCCTATGAAAGAATTACCGGTGTAAGCGAGAGCGAATTTATCGGTAGAAACGTAACTGATATTGAGACTGAGGGAATTGTCTCCGAGTCAGTAACTGCTCTGGCCATAAAAAAGAAAGAACCGGTTACTATAATCCAGGAAATGAAGACTGGTAAAACCACTCTGAGTACAGCTAGCCCAGTTTACGACGAGGTGGGGAACATCTTTCGAGTGGTAAGTAATGTGCGTGATATAACTGAACTCAATATGCTGAAACAAAAGTTGGAGGAGGTAGAGGGTCTCAGTCAACACTATGAAAGCCAGTTGCGTACCCTGCGATTACAGTATAAAGGTTCCAACAACATTATTATTAATTCAAGCAAGATGAAAGACCTTTTTGATATGGTTATCCGGCTAGCCCAGTTCGACTCCACTATTTTGATCACCGGAGAATCAGGGACTGGAAAAGAACTTATTGCTGAGACTATTCACAAGAACAGCAACAGAATAAATGGACCCTATATAAAGGTCAATTGTGGTGCAATACCTGAAAACCTCCTAGAGTCAGAATTATTTGGCTATGAATACGGAGCATTCACCGGAGCTAAAAAGGAGGGCAAAGCAGGTTACTTTCAACTAGCCACTGGTGGAACACTATTTTTGGATGAGATAGGAGACTTGCCCTATAATCTTCAGGTGAAACTACTGAGAGTTTTGCAGAACAGAGAAATAGTACGGGTAGGGGGAGTTAAATCTATACCGGTAGATGCCCGTATTGTCACCGGAACCAACCATAAACTCTTAGAATTGGTAGAGAAGAAGATGTTCCGTGAAGACCTGTATTACCGCTTAAATGTGGTGCCTGTTCACGTCCCCCCACTAAGGGATCGAAAAGAAGATATCCCACCTTTGGTTGCTCATTTTATGCAGATGTTTAACCGTAAACACAAGCTGGATAAAAAGATATCTCCAGAAGTAGTGGAAATATTCATGGGTTACAATTGGCCGGGCAATGTAAGGGAACTAGAAAACTTGATTGAGAGACTATTGGTCATAAGCACCAAAATAGTATTGACCCGTGAGGACCTACCTTCCTTCATAAGTGAAGCGTTACTTGAGAATACTTCGGAAGTTTTTGTTTCCGGGATAATACCCTTACATGATGCGGTAGAAAGCGTAGAAAGGCAAATATTGGAAAAAGCCTATGCGAAATTCCGAACCACCCGGCAGATGGCTAAAGAATTAAAAGTTGATGCATCTACAGTTGTGAGAAAAGCTGCCAAATATGGAATTAGCCATCTGGGTAGGAACATATGACCAATTTGCTTTTGCTTTGAATCGATATTGTTTCCGATATGCAATTTAATGTTGCATATCAGAAACAGCATTCCAAAGAGTATTCGTTGCAAATCTCCACCAGTTATTGTGTCGTAAATGTATGCTTGTCAGTCGATAATGAATTATTTTTTTAATTGCATATATTTAAAGTCTCATATCTACAGTAGCTATAAAAGTAGAACCAGAAAACTGTCATAATTATAAATAATTGAACCTGTATTTCTGCAACAAGGTTTTAGAATAGTTTGTTGCAGATAAGAAACGCTTGAGAAAAGAATGACAAATGTCATTCTTTTTTTTTGGACTCAAATACCGGGCATAATCGCATTTATCTATTTATATAAAATGTGGCCCGATAATTGCAACTATAGTGTGTAACCGAAAGATGACTATTGCTTTATTAACTACTTATTATAAAACACATGTTTTAACTAAATGATTTTCTATTACAAAAAGGGAGGAATATGATGCAGGATTTCCGCTGCGAGAAGTGCAAAAAACTGCTGGGAAAATACCTTGGATGCAAGCGCTTGGAGATAAAATGTCCCCGTTGCGGAATGAGCAACTGTCTAATCGAGAACCTGGTCTACACAGACCAAGTGAATAGCCATTCAGGCCGAGAAAAGATTAACGGTTCCGTTTTTAAGGTCTAAACACCAAGCAAAACTAAATACTCCTCATATTCTGAACATGAGAGCCATAGAGCCCCGCCAGAACAAACCATTGCTGTGCGGGGTCATTTTTTGCCCGAAAGGAGGTTGATCAAGGGCCATTATCACCATAACTGCGTGGATTTAACAAAAATTAGAAGAGGAGGAATAATAATGAGGGAAGTTGTCATCGTAGGAGCAGCCAGAACTCCTTTTGGAAAATTTGGCGGAGGATTGAAGTCATTGAAGGCTGTTGATTTGGGTGCAATAGCCATTAAAGAAGCAATTAATCGGGCTGGAATTCAACCCGGACAGGTAGAGTATTTGTATTATGGCCAGGTAGTTCAGGCAGGTTGTGGCCAGGTACCGGGCAGACAGGCCGGACTAAAAGCTGGGCTGCCGGTTGAAGTACCATCCATTACCGTTAACAAAGTATGTTCATCGGGTATTGTCACCTGCGGACTGGCGTACAAGATGATCGCAGGAGGATTCCTGGATATCGCCATGGGTGGTGGCATGGAAAGCATGTCTAACATCCCCTTCGGTCTGCCTGATATGAGATGGGGAGCCCGCATGGGAATACCCAATAAAAACGTTGTTGACCTGATGGTTTGGGACGGTTTATGGTGTGCAATCTACAACCGCCATATGGCTATCCACGGTTCAGAAGTAGCTCGGGAATTCAAACTTGATCGCGAACCACAGGATCGCTGGTCAGTACGCAGTCAAAATCGGGCCGAAGCCGCCATTAAAGCGGGTAGGATGATAGATGAGATTGTACCAGTAACGATAAAAGGCAAGAAACCAATTGTTATTGATACCGATGAATCACCCCGTTTCGGATGTACCTATGAAGATCTGGCTAAACTACCGCCGGTTTTCGATCCTAATGGTTCAGTAACAGCTGGTAATGCACCTGGAACTAATGATGGTGCTAGTGCACTGGTATTAATGTCTCGCGAAAAAGCCGATGAACTCGGCCTCAAACCACTGGCAACTGTACTGGGTTATGCTGAAGTTTCTCAGGAGCCCAGATACATCGCTACCGTACCCGGACTATCCATTCAAAAATTATTAAAAGAAAAAGGTATGACCACTAAGGATCTTGACCTAATCGAGATTAATGAAGCCTTTGCCGCTGTTGCTCTGACTAGTGGTAAAGCCATCCTGGGTTTAAACGATGATGAAATGGATGCCAAGGTCAATGTTAACGGAAGTGCTGTTGCTTTTGGTCATCCTATCGGAGCCAGCGGAGGACGAATCCTGATGACTGCTGCTTATGAACTCAAACGCCGTGGTGGTGGAATCGCCGCCTGTGGTATTTGCAGTGGAGCCGCCCAGGGCGACGCTATATTAATCAAAGTTGAATAAAGCATAACGAGTTGAGGGTGATGATCACAATGCAAAGGAGTAATGCAAGATGGAAATAAAAAAGATTATGGTAATTGGCGCCGGTCAGATGGGTGGAGGCATAGCTCAAGTATCTGCCCAGGCCGGATTTGAAACGGTTCAATATGA
>JAQUUV010000105.1:1998-7251 GCA_028693695.1 Syntrophomonas sp. | reverse complement strand
CCGTCTTTGACCACCCTAATACCTGCTCCTTTTTCCCGGCCGCTATTTATCTTTTCTATCTTATCATCCTCGCAGAAAACGTTGCTGGTGCGCTTCTCTTCCACATAAACCTCAGCAAAATCGCCGCCTTTCTCCAATGCTTTGTCCAGAACGATTGACAAAAGATCTTTATCTAACACGATATAACCTCCGATAATAAATTATAGTTTTACCGCTCTTGGTTTGAGGTATAAGGTACCTGGACAAGCCCCTAACCGAGAATGTCCTAATCTATGAATTTCAACTATAAAGGCGGCTTTTAGCCGCCTGAAACTTACCAAATTTTAGTCATTCGACATAATACAGCCATAATCCTGCAAATTGTCGAACGTCTTCGCAAATTTTTTACCATCGATATAAACAACAACCTCTATATATTATTGGTCGTGAACCATTTTATTATGCCCATAACCAGTACCTAGCCTCATCTTATTTTCTTCGTTTCCTTAATCCAGCTTGTAATCACCAAATGCCTGCCCCCGGGTGGCCACATTTTTAATCGCTTGGGCTAACATTTCCAGCAGAATCTCCTGATTCTGTTTACGCACGTAGTCTTTGCGTGGAATGGGCGTAAACTGAGACAACAATCCTTTTATTTCGTCCACTTCCAGGCTCTGCAACTTTATATATAGACCGGGACCACCCTCATCGTAGAAAATCTGGTAAGGGTCAAATCCTTCTGGCACCGGATATTTTTTCTGTTTGGAGCCGCTTTTGGCTTTTCTGGCTGTAGATTCATTGCCCGAGGATTCCAGAGTAGCTAATAACGCCGCCTGAAAAGGTTCAGATAGACGACGAGCCAGGGCTTTGTTATTCTCGACTTCCTGAGCCAGCTGACGCAAGAAATCCCCCATCAGTGGCGTAAACTGGTTTTCCGACATAATACAGCACCTCACTTGTTAATTGCTGATATTCACTATATGTTCTGCCTGACCCATACTTTTCACGCAGGTTGCGAGGTTGTTTCCTGAAATCCACCGCGTTAGCGGCCTGGCTTGATTCACGAATAAACACCTCAAATACTCGCTGATAGCCTTTTTTCTGACTGCCTGCCCGAAGATCGGCCATATTGGACACGTGCTCGCTATTTTGTTCACGATACCTTGTCGCTACCAGACCCAGCGTTTGCAGGCTGGCACCGGTCTGACGCTTAAAACGGTTGACACGGGATATTATTTGCGGTATCCCGTGTATAGACAAGGCTTCGGGTATAACCGGTATAAGGTAATAATCGCTGATGGCCAGACCATTCTGAGTAATCAAACCCAGACTGGGGGGACAATCAATGAGGACTATATCATAATTCTGAACCATATCTAAGATAGCATTCCGTAAAAGAAAAACTAAATCCGTTCGGCCTTCTTCATCCGGGTAAACAGTCATTAAAGAATCCTGTAAGTCCATAAGTTCCTGCCCCGAAGGCATTAGGTCCAGGCCTTTCACTCCACCTCGGATGTTAGAGGCATTTTTAACTACCGCCTCTTGGGGAGAGAAAACCTGCCATTCCTGAAAAGAGTCCATAAAGAGGCGCATGATAGTTTGCCCCCGCATATTCTTACGTTTCCATTCCTCCAAATCCATTAGGCAGGCAGTAGCATTAGCCTGCGGATCGAGATCAATCACCAGTACTTTCAGGCCATGTTCAATGGTCATGAACTCAGCCAACGCAATGGTAAGACTGGTTTTGCCCACGCCGCCTTTCATGTTTATAAGACTAATAGTCACTGGCATTTTTCTATTCCTCCGGTTCTAGGGTTTATAGAACATCAATTATGGATAGACCGTTCTCTTTTTCTTTTTCTTTCTCCAGGTTATACACCGTGTTATCAACCTTTACTATGGGGTAATTTGGTTTCAAAGGATTCATAAATACCACCACCCCTTTATGCTGGTTGGAAAGCAATACCTCGTTGCCTACGGAAAGAGAAAGCACTTTATCATAGAATATTTTGCCAATACGAATGTCTATCTTACCAGCCATTGCCTCCTGCAAAATCATTTCAGCTGCCATATAAGGTGTGCGTTTGGGTGAATATACCCTTTTGGTAGTAATTGCATCGTAGGTATCAGCAATTGCTAAAATAGAGGCAAAAACAAGAATTTTTCCATAACTCATTGAGGATGGATAGCCTGATCCATCCAAACGCTCGTGGTGCATCAGCACTCCATATTGAATGGATTTGTCCAAATTTTTAGATGCTTGGCATAATTGGTATCCAATAACCGGATGATTATTCATTATTTTTCGTTCCTGGTCTGTCAGACGAGCAGGTTTATTTAGAATATCCTCAGGAATGTGCACTTTGCCTAAATCATGCAAAATGCCAGCTATACCCAGGTTATTCACTGTTTCTTGGTCGTACCCCAGCCATTTGCCGATCATTATAGCCATGAGTGATACATCTACCGAGTGGGTTAGCAAGTAATCATCCTTATCCTTTATTTTCCTCATTTGATCCAACACATTTGTATCTGTAAATATACTGCTAGAGAAGGTATTGACCGTTTCCGCAACAGCACCTACATTAATCTCCTTGTCGCGTTTAATGTCAGCCATAAAACTTTCCACAAAACCAAGTGCATTATTATATACTTCTGCAACCTTAGCTTTGGCAGATCGATCACTTTTGGAAGGCAACTCTACTTTTGTATGTTCAGGAGGATCGGGAGCTTGCATTTCTTTTAAAATATATACATTATTAATGTTGCGCCTTTTCATCGATCCAATAATATCATCAGTAAAAAGGGTACCCTTGCGCAAAAGTAATTGACCATCCTGATTAAATATATCCATATCCAGAACCTGTCCTATTGATAGTTCTTCCAGACTGATTTTAGTCTTCATCTTAATACCTAACCTTCCAGTCGTGGGATCTTAAAAACCACATTCATTATTATAAATACTCTTATAATCCTTACCTATGCTTGTCTCGGTACTTATCCCCGAAGCTTCAACCCTATCAAAAAAAGCAGTAAAATCTACATTAACCTCAGCATGGGTGATATCATAAGCTTGGGATTCTTTTACTGCAACATCTATAAAATCTTCCTTTTTACCACTGTTTGCTTCCTGTATAGAAGCTTCTATATCTGAGCCCACTTTTTGTTGATTGTTTCTAACCATGATCATTTTAATACTGTTAATTCTATATATACGTTGTGCATTCTCTATTTTTAAAAGAAAAGATAGCAGGTTTAAATGCGTCCCGCTGGCGGTGAGCTGAAAATTAACAGCTTGTGCCATCGAGCCTCCATCTCCATAATTTTCCAACACTAAATTTTCTATAATGACTTCGCCATCTTGGTCAGACTTATCACGAAGAGAATCTATATTTCCTTCTGTGATACTAGCTTCAGATTTTTGGGCTTCCAAAGTTTTTTTGGCAACCGGACTTTCTTTATAGCTTATGGACAACAGTTTTATACCGGCCTCCCGAGCGCTCCGTTCCATAAAATCTATTATGTTTGGAATCATTGGAGATCGTGGTACTTTAAGTAGCATTTTATCATATTTATCCCACATCTGCTGTTTTTCCAGCCAGATATCTCCTTGCTGAGCTATTTTAGATTCCAGCGCCTGTAACTCCTTGTTCAGGGTACTGTTTTCCGCCTTCATTTGAGTTATATGCAAATTAAGGGGATTAAAAACATTATGGTATAAAAGATACATTCCGACTATAACTATTAGGAGTCCAAACAGCGCTAATTCACGCTTTGATAAACTCACTTCTTTTCTGCCTCTAAATCTAATTCCATGGTAAACTTGGCTTCATCAATTTTCTCATCCATTTTAGAAGATAAGACCGTCATATTTTTAAATCTAGAACTACCTTTAAGACCTTCCAATAACCTGGCAACTTGGCTATGATCGGGGCTAAACCCGGTTACAACAACTTTCTGAGCCTTAATCTCCACTCCCACTATAACCACTTTAGGCGGTATGACCTTATCTATTTCAGTTATCAGGTTGCTGAATGATACCTGTTCCTTCTCTATCTCATCCACTTCTTGGCTTTTACGAGCCATCTCCTTTTCCAGTTCCTGAATGGGCTTTAGTCCTAATATTTCGGCATTATATTTCTTAACTTCCAATTTAAAATCAGCATTAACTATTTTTTGGTTGTTCAACTCTTCGTTTAGTGACATATAACTATATCCTGCTACACTTACAATAATTGCCATAATCATAAACCCAAATCCCCAATAAAGCAATCGCAACTTATTCACGGCTGCTTGTTCCAAAAGGTTAATATTAATCTGCACCAAGTTCTGCATTATACCACCTCCCGAGCCGCCAGGCCCAGCGCCACTGTAAATTCATGCTTCAATTCTCGTTTTTTGGCTTCACTAATGTGCGTAGGGAGTATAATTCGTGGCGATATATCAGCTACTTCCACCTTGAAACCTAATCCTTCAGTCAATCTGGAATCTAATCCCCTGATGGCTGATCCTCTACCGCATAGCAAGAATTTGTCAATCTCCTCATTTCCTGTTTCATCCTGTATTTCGTAATATTCCATTGAACGTTTCATTTCGGATATTATATCCCTTACCAGGTAATCATATTGCTTATCCTCTTTTACTTCAACTTCTTCAAACCCGCCTTGTCCATACATGCTATTAATACTTAAAATCTGATATAAAGCTGAACTACCCAAAGGTAGGGAGCGATAAAAAACCAAGGCAGCCCCTTTAAACACCGCAAAATATGAGCGAGATGAACCTAATTCTAAAAAGGCTATTACCGACTCACTATTTTCTCCCAAGACTCTAAATAAAGCCAGTGGTTCTATTTCTACCACTGCTAGTTTAAGCCCGGCTGCGGTGCAAGCTATTTCTAAATTCTCAACCTGCTGCCGACGTACCGCAACAAAAAAAACTTCAGTCTTCTTCCCTTCCTCATCCTCGAATTCCCGTAGCGGAAATATATCTATAGCTGCCTCTTCCACCGGGATAGGCAAAAAGTTCATAGCCTGATAATGAACCACTTCCTTTAATTCGTTAAGCTTCATGCTAGGTAAAATCAAATTACGAGTATATACCTGTTGCCCCGTAACCGCTGATACTACCTGTTTGCCATTAAGTTTTAGATCATTAACTAAACCTTTCATTTCCTTCCCCAGCATCTCCGGGTCATATATAACACCTGCATCCATGGCTCCTGTCGGTGTAAGCATACTGCCATGTTTAATAAGCTGCAACCCATCTCGCCTT
>JAQUUV010000105.1:0-1898 GCA_028693695.1 Syntrophomonas sp. | reverse complement strand
ACTCATAATGGCTAATCTTTAACTCCATGCTCGCCACCTCGATGGTAGTAGCCGCTAGCAAACTTATAACCATTAGGATCATCAATATCATTAACATAAGGCTACCCTGCTCGGAACTTCGCTTATCTTTTTGCTTAGAAATGGCGGAAACCTCCTATTTATCCCCTTCCACTACACTGATAAGTCGAGGACTAATGCTGCTGATCAGTTGATAAGCTCTGCCATCAACCGTTCCATTCACAGTTATTTTTACCAAGCTAGAAATCCCACTAAAATTCAGGCCACTAATATTTTCAGCGATTGGCACTTTGGCATTTCCATCACGATAGAGTTGATTATTTGCCATATAATAATTGACTGCTTCACCAGTTGCAGTAAGCAGGCTTAGTTTAGCTCCTCCTTCAAGTATTGTTATAACTGATGCACCCCGGATGTCCTCCCCCATTTTTTGGGTGGCGCTACGAACTGCATATTGAGCATCAGCAGTTGCCAGCAGTCTTTGGAAAGCATTGCTCCCGGTCCAGTATATGCTCATCATACCAGTCAAAACCAGCGACGCTAAAGCCATAGCCACCAACATCTCTGCCAGAGTGCTTCCTCTATCTCGCCCTCTCCCAACCATTCCCAGCACCTCTAGTCCTTCTTTATCATAGTGCTTATTTGTAAGCTTCGCGTCTTAGTTCCCTCCGACCAACTTACCGTCACCGTTACATCATAAAGATTGCTATAGGGAGGATTTTGCCTTTCCAAGCGCGTAATCTCATCCGTCATTCCAGCCCATGGGTATCCATAAGCGGGAAACAGATCCCGAGCGGATTTTCCTGCATTGCTGTTATTAATTTTGTTCCTATCAGACCGCAGGTCTTCCAGTATGGCCGCAGCATAGTTGCTGGCTGTAGTTTCCCGGCGGGCTTTATTAATCCAGCTCGCTGCCGGGGTAAAAGCAGACATAATACTAACTGTCATGAGCGACAACAAAACTAGAGATGCCAGCACTTCGATTAGGGTCAGACCGGTTTCATTCTTATGAATCCATTTTATAGGCAAGGGCATTGATATCCCTCAATTTCCTTCTAATTTTTACTGGGTTAATAGGCTTCAAGAAAATATCCGCAAATAAACATCGAGTATCTCAATTTCGTACATCCATACCAGCCAAGCCGCAACCGACAGGAAGGGGCCAAATTTTATCGCTGTTTTGTGATCTGCTTTCCCTTGCCAGATCAGAATTGCCGCCCATATTCCTCCCGCCAAAGAAGCAATAATTAGAGTCAACACCGACCCACCGTAACCAGTAAATGTTCCAATGACCCCCGCCAACTTAATGTCTCCTCCACCCATCCCTCCGTGAGATAGTATGGCAATACCCACAAAAACACCCGAAAAGATAATAGCCCCTAAGACAGATGACTTTATTCCAATCATATAAGGACATAATAAAAGCCCAATGATAATACCTGGATAAGTAATAAGGTCTGGAATAATCCCCTCCTCTAGATCGGTAAAGGCAGTAATAGTCAACATTGCAGTAAATATCCAACCCGTTCCAGTTTCTACCGAAATACCCCACTTAAGAAAGACTAATAAAAAGGTGATCGCGGTTAAAATCTCAACCAGGGGATAGCGAGGTCTGATTCTTTCCTTACAATAACGACACCTTCCACCCAGCCATATATAACTTATAATAGGTATCAAATCCCAGGCCTTTAAACTCTGCCCACATGCAGGACAATGACTCCCAGGCCACAGCACCGACTCCTTCCTGGGTAAGCGGTAAATAGCTACGTTAAGGAAAGAACCACACAAGAGTGCAAAAATAATTATAAAAATATTTACCATATAAACCTCTCACAAAAGCCATATATTGGACCCTTAATCAAATGGTCAATAACAGCACC
>JAQUUV010000004.1 GCA_028693695.1 Syntrophomonas sp. | reverse complement strand
GCCATTCAATTTTATCGCAGCCGAAAGCAGAGGAGCAATAAGAGCAGTCAATGAAGTATGCATTATGGAGGATATAGACTCCTGGGCAAGATTGTAAAATCAGGCACTAAGGCAAGTCCAGTAATTTCCAATAGACTATTGAAAAAGTCCAAAATCCTTGGCAACAAATTCTACGTTTCATAATCACTTAACATTGAAGAGGATATTATGTAGCAGACCCTCCCTTATTGTTCTCTAAGTGAGCTTGCGGTGGTAACTAATCAGCACCTCCACAGCAAGAGGGTCTTAATTCAGTAATAACCGGAACAATTGCATCATTTTAAAAAGAAAACTAATGTAATTTTCGACCTAGTTCGAATTCATAGAATACCGGGCATCCTGACGGTAATCATATTGTTTTTTCAGCCTATTATGTTGGTATTTTTACCCCTGGGTCATACCACAAAATCTAACAAGGGAGGGGAAGGTTTTGAAAAAGGTTATTCGCAATAGCTATCGGCAAGGTACGTCAACGAAGCGGAGATCTGGGTCCGCGATGGCATGCTTATGTTTATCCATCATTGCAGCGGCGGTGATCTTGATTACAATACCCGGTATGGTAACGACGGTTCAAGCTGAGACCGTAACCATACCGAACGGGGATTGTACGATTGCTGCGGACGGGGTCTACCAGCTTGGTGAAGATTACTCGGGCACTATTACAATTGATAAGGCTGTGACTGTTGTCACAGTTACCGATGCAGTCTACAAGGCGCACCACGATAATACAAGGATATTTGCCGGTAGTGGAAGGACCTCTCCTCTGGAGCTGACCATTGAGGACCTTGACATATACTACAACTATCATTTAGTGCTCGGTGGAGTATATGACGTGGGGAATGGAATAGACCTGGCCAATGCAAGCAGCGGAGAAAACAAGCTCTACATTAGCGGAACCTGCAGGGTGGAAGCTGATGAAGAACATGCAGCTATCAATGCGATTGGTGGCGTACAGCTTACCATAGACAAGGCTCCCGGTGCCAGTGAGGCTGACTTGACTGCTATTGTGGAAAATTATTCTGCCGGTGGGTATTCAGGTGGTGGTGCAGCCATCGGCTCTTGGATAGGACCATGCGGGAATATCACCATAAATGGAGGTACGATAACAGCAGTTGTCAACGGTAGTGGGGCTGGCATAGGTGGAAGCGGTTATGGTTATGGTTCCGGTGACGGCGGAAATATTACCATAAACGGGGGGACGGTAACAGCTCAGAGTTGGAAAGAGGGAGCAGCTATCGGCGGCGGTCGTTATGCTGCAGGTGGAAATATCACTATCAACGGAGGGACAGTTACAGCGAGCGGCGGCAGCGGTGCAGGCATCGGCGGCGGTTATAGGGGAGCAGGAGGGAATATAAAAATTACCGGAGGGACAGTAATAGCTAATTCTAATGGTGCTGGGATTGATGGGAAAGGAGCAGGTATCGGCGGCGGCTCTCACGCAGCTGCCGGGGATATAATCATCAGCGGAGGGACGTTAACAATAGATGTTCACGCTGCAGCTGGCATCGGCACCGGTTATGATTTTGGAGGATCAGGAAGCAATATAACTATAAGCGGCGGGACTACAATTATTAATTCATCTTTTATCGGCGAACCAGGCATCCGTGCAGGTACCTACGGTACTGTTACGATAGTCGGAGAGCCGGAAGTTTATATTTGGTCAACTGGCAGCATACTTGTTGATGCCGGAACTGTAAGGGACGGTGAAGGCAATGATTTGTTCTATGCAATGTTTAACCAGCCGAATGTTGTGGTAGAAGGGGTTGCGGACGGACTTCCGTTATATGAATATATTGAAGGGCATTTTTTTCCTTGCGGCTTCCTTCCTTACGGGGACGGTGAGATCACCTATTATGCGACACAGGCCGGTTATCAGGCTGTAAAAGGTACACTGAACTCAACCGCGATGAACCATCCGATTCACATTGTTTTTAATTTACCTGACAATATATCACCCGATATCACCGGTACAGCACCGCTGCTCATCAGGCAGAGTACTCCGGTGACAATAACCTGCGGTGAATATGGAGTATTAGGCACCTTGTACATGGTGCCGAAAACAGAAACGCCCTATACCAGCAAAGCAGATCTTGACGGGGTCGTTGGGAGAAAAACCACCGTCATATACAGCCCCGCAACGGCTGGAAGTATAGACACAACGGGACTTGGCGAAGGGACCTACCAGGCCTATCTGGTCGACAGCGCGGAAAATGTATCGGCGCCCTCTGATAATATCATTATTGACAATACCCCCACCAATATCGGCAGCGTAACCCCTGCATTATTAAAAGCAGGTACCGAGTTGGCAGCAGCCTTCAATAATGACTATGGACTTGAAGGTACGCTGTACCTGGTGCCAAAAACAGAAACCGCCTATACCAGCAAAGCAGACCTTGAGGGGATCGTTGGCGGGAAAACCACCGTCATATACAGCCCTGCAACAGCAGGAAGCCTATACACAACAGGACTTGCAGAAGGCACCTATCAGGCCTATCTTGCAGACAGCGTGGGAAATGTATCGGCGCCCTGTGAGGATACCGTTATTGACAATACTGCGACCAATATAAGCAGTGTGAACCCATCGGCAATGAATACAGGTACAACTGTGGTAATAAGCTTCAATAATGACTATGGGCTTCAAGGCACATTATACCTGGTGCCGAAAATCGGGACAGACTATACCGATAAAATGGCACTTAATGGAGTCGGCGGAAAAACTGCAGTGATAAACAGTCCTGCAACTGAGGAGAACATAGATACAACAGGCCTCCCTGAGGGCACCTACCAGGGCTACCTGGTGGACAGCGTGGGAAATGTATCGGTACCTTGTGAGCTGATCCTGGATAATACTGCACCGGGAGTAGTTTCGGTAAGCGTTCCCGGCGCTGGAGCTTACAATGCCGGGAGGAACCTGGATTTCACGGTTGGATTTACTGAAAATGTGATTGTAGATACCACACTGGGTATACCTTCCGTTACCATCAATATCGGGGGTCAGAGTACGCTGGCGGAGTATGTAAGCGGTTCCGGCTCAGCACAATGCCTATTCCGCTGCACGGTACAGGCAGGTCAGGAAGATAAGGACGGCATAATAATAGGAAATGTAATAGACTTGAATGGAAGCACAGTAAAAGATGCTACCATCAATAATGCAGAAACTGCCTTGAAGGGTGTGCCGGCTACGTCGGGAATAAAGGTGGATACAACTACACCCGTTATTAACAATGCAGCTTTTACGGATAACACTCACATAACCATAGTACTGAATGAAGAATGTACAAACATAGCAAAAGGAAACAATGGAGGCTTTACTGTATATGAAACAGGAGCATCAGCAGTAACCTATGCAGTAGGCTCCATAGCCCAGGGAACAGATGCAGGCCACGTAGTGCTGACGGTAACTGATATGGGAGTATCGGGACAAGAAGGAGTCACTGTAAAATACAGTGCCGGTGAAAACGGCACAATACAGGACCTGGCAGGAAACGCCATGGTCTCTAATGAAGAAGGAAGATCTATTGCAGCGTGGGATACCGCCGCGCCTACGGTTATGCTGTCTCATAACCAAAGATGCGCATCGGTAAAGCAGGGAGATGCAGTAACCATAACGGCAGTATTTAACAAGGGTATGGCCGACACTCCAACTATCAGTATCACCAATATAGGCGTGACAGGAGCTGCCATGACCGATAACAGCGGAGACCAAAGAACCTGGACCTATACCTGGACAGTACCTGCAGACGAAGTAACGGCTGCTGCCACAGTACAAGGAAGCGATATAGCAGGAAATGACTATGCAGACGGGTACAGTATTACTTTTACCATAGACAATACTGTACCGGTGGTAGGCTGCGGAACGATAACCGCATCTAATATGTCACAAACAGGCGCCTCATTGTCATGGAACAAAGCAAGCGACCTGGTAACAGCCGAAGCAGGGCTGGAATACTGTATCTACCAGTCATTGGCAGATAACATAAAGACTGTTGCAGATGCTGAAGCGTATGGAACAGTAAAACAGAACTATACGGCAAACATACGAACATCCAATATAACAGGGCTTCAGCCGGGAAGCACGTATTATTTTAACGTAGTCGTCAGGGACGAAGCAGGCAACAGAACTTGCTACACAAGTACTACGTTAACTACACCGTATGAGTCACACGGACATTCCAGTGCAGGCTCCGGCAATATTACTACAACAACCAATAACCAGAGTGTGATCATACAGGCAACGCCGACCCTTAATAGCAGCACAGGTACGGCAGCAGTTGCAGTCAGTGAAGAAACTTTGAACAATGCCCTTTCAGGCACTGCCGGCAATGCAATAGTAGAGGTACCGCAGGTATCAGGGGCGAAAGCTTATGAGACAAACCTGCCGGCAGATGCAATTGCCAGTGCTACAGGCAAGGCGATTGAAATCAGGACTGAGTTTGCGACGGTGACTGTACCTTCAATCATGCTTACCGCGGAAGCTGCGGGAAATGCGGCATCAGCAGCCCTTACCGTAAGTATGGCGGATACCACGAAGCTGCCGGGACAGGTACAGGCACAGATAGGCAGCAAACCGGTTATTGAGCTGTCGCTCAAGCTGGATGGAAGGGCCACATCATGGAATAATCCGGATGCACCGGTTACGGTAACAGTACCGTTTAAGCCAACAATTGAGGAGCTTGCCGATCCTGAGCATATAACTGTCTGGTATATAGACGGAGCTGGGAATGCAGTATCAGTCCCCAGCGGAAGATATGACCTGGTGACTGGAACAGTAAGATTTAGCACCACCCACTTCAGCAAATTTGCGGTGGTCTATGTGACAAAGACCTTTAAGGACTCAGAGAGGGTGGTCTGGGCCAGGAAGCAGATCGAAATACTTGCATCAAAAGATATATTGAAGGGTAAAACGGATACCGAATATGCCCCGCAAACAAATATCACTAGGGCAGACTTTTTGTACTTCCTGGTAAGGACACTTGGTATTGATGCCAAGGTCGACGGGAACTTTGATGATATATATAGTGACGCATATAACTACAAAGAGATAGGCATCGCCAAAAAACTCGGTATCACCAGCGGTACGGGAAACAACAAATTCAGCCCTGATGCAAGCCTCACCAGACAGGACATGATGGTATTGACCGATTGGGCACTAAGAATACTGAAAAAGCTTGAAGTGCAGGGTATTGCTTCGGATCTTGACAAATTTTCCGATACATCCTTGGTGGCAGCCTATGCCGTAAACGGCGTAGCCTCTGTTGTAAAGGAAGGATTGATTGTAGGCAGCGGAGATAAGGTCAATCCGCTGGGCAATACTACAAGAGCGGAAGCAGCCGTATTCCTGTATAGGCTATATAATAAGTATTAATATATCGTTTGATTGAACATTATCGTCGCAGAATAGATTAACAAGCAAAGCAATCTTTGAATGAATACAAAAGCCGACTATCTGTTTTTGCGTTATGAATTTATTACATAATTACGCGTAGAATAACCCCTTGCTTGTTTTAAAACATCGCAAGGGGCTGTTTTTCTGTCGGTTTTTTTACTTAAGAGACGGAGGTGAGATAGATAACAAAAGCTCGATTAATAGCCTCCGTCAATTTCATATTTCTGCATTTACTTCCATTTCTTTTTTTCAAGTCCTATGTCCCCATTATTTACCAGCAAGCATTAGCCTGTTGCTTGAAACGCAGGATATTTCCTCCTTCATTCCCTTGTAGCATCCAAACAAAATTTAATTGTCCATATTTACCAAAAGGTTGAAAAATATTTGAGTCGAATTGTTTGTAATATAAGGAGGCGCGAAAAGAAATGTTTAATGGTTACATATGAAACTGAAAACTTATTTAAAAATGGAATAATTAGTCTTCTAATTCCTGACTTCAGAAAGGATGATTGAACTTATGTTAACATTACGTTGTAAGCAATTGCTTTTTATGGGTATATTAGCCTTACTTATGGTAGCTATAATACCTTTGCCTGCTCAGGCCAGTGATTATGGTACACAAGATCTAACCTTGGGCAGCCGAGGTTCAGCCGTCAGTCAGTTGCAGGAAGATCTTACCGGGTTAGGCTTTGATACACATGGTATTGATGGATGGTTAGGTCCGAAAACTAATGACGCTGTAAAGAATTTTCAAAAATCCCAAGGACTAAAAGTAGATGGCATTGTTGGTCCAAAAACTAAGGCAGCCCTGAATGCAGCATTAATAGGGATTGTGTCGTCACCCAAGGTATCAGCCGTCGCCAAGGTTCCCACTGCAGCCAGTATTAGTCAATATAATATCCATGAAAAACCGGTAGTTGACTCTTTCCGGGCAAACTTTGACGGAAGCCTTGCTGAGACTTTGGTAGGCCGTGCCATATGGTACATGGAATATGGTTTTATGAAGTATGGGCATACCAAGTATCCTACCACCGGATATATAGATTGCTCCAACTTCGTGTCATTGGTATACAAAGATTTCGGGTATTCCATAACCTCAGCAGCCCCAAACTATGGCTCAGTAGGGGTAAAGGTTGAGGGTGTTTATGCAGAGAAAATATCCGGAACATCTAAATACACCCTGGTAGGCATAGACAAGCTACAACCTGGCGATATATTCACCTACTGGAACTCTGATGCACCTGCCAGGACACATATAGGTCATGTAGCTATATACATGGGTGTAATTAATGGCAAACCATGTATCATAAATACATGTAGTGGCCGCCCAACTGCCATAGGGATAATTAATAGCTTTGCATACTGGTATGGCTCAAGTCTAATTGAAGTGCGCAGAGTGTTGCCAAGTAGTGCATTTGTGGCAGGCGCCAAAATAAATGCCAGTGGCCCAGTTATCCCTGCTCTATATCAAATAAAGCCTGACAAGCCAATTATACTGCCTAAAAGCCTTCTGACTGGCTTCTAATACTTTGTTTTATACACCAACATTTACGTCTCCTTACCCTTCCTATCCAGGAAGGGTAAGGCCGATAAAGATAATTAGTTCGCATGTAGTATAGAATCTATTTCTCCTCGCAAAGTTGGTGTTTAGTATCTTTAATAAACGTTCCCCTACTTTTTGCTATCAGCTTCCCTTCATTATTAAACAAGCTGCCTTCAACCACTGCTACTGTATTGCCTGGATGTATCACACACCCCTCAGCTGTAAGCTCAGTTTCTTCAAAGGCTGGTGCAAAATAGTTTATGTTCATATCCACAGTCCTATAGATCTGCCCATTAATGGTTGCGGCAGCAACACCCATGACAGTATCTGCCAGAGTGGCAATTACTCCGCCATGCACCCTTCCACCGTCTGTTGAAAAATTTGTATTTGGATTTTTTTTTATACCAGCAACCCCTGTCCCCAGGTACGTAATTTTTATGCCCATAGTCTGATGACAAGCTTGGCTATCCCATTTGTTGCGTATATGATCGAAAATATCTTTGTCGAGTCCCCTATTTTCAGCTTCTGTTATGTTCATACAATAATTCCTCCTGATAAATCCTAACCATCATCCCATTATACAAAATAATTACCATATCGTTTATTAATTACAATAATTTTTGCATATATAAAGTATTGGCATAGCTATCCAATCAAATAATACACATATAGATCCTTCATTTTGGAACCTTATTTGACGATTGTCAAAGGTCGAGCGGCAGATATGCAACTCCAGTTCTATTTATTGTTTCCCATTCGCCAAATAATTAGACTAATCTCGTTCGTCACCATATCCCTGACAGGATTTTCTATACTATAAAAAATATTATGATCGGGCAGGAAAATTGTATTCAAGTGTAGAATTGTTTTTGTAATAATATGTTTCGGGACGTTTGTATGTATTTATGTTTAATAGAAAGGGGATTGAGGTATTTTGGATTTACTCACTGTGTTTGAACGAAGTGCTAGAAAGATCAATGTCCGCCTACGTTTAGTCCTGGTATTCACGCTAATTTTAGCTGTGGTAACTGGGGTAATGGGTTATTATGCTACTTCGGTTATGTCGGAAAAGATAATAATTTCCGCCCAGGAAAAGTTGAATTCAGACTTGGCCATGGGTCGACAAATGCTGGACAAAAACTTTCCCGGCGATTGGAAGCTGGTAAATGGTGCCCTGTATAAAGGCGGCACTCTGATGGAGAACAATAATGACCTAGTTGATTTGATTGGTAAATTGACCGGCGACACAGTTACCATTTTCAAAGGCGATACACGAGTCTCCACCAATGTTAAGAAAGACGATAAGCGACAGATCGGAACCCAGGCATCAGCCGAAGTAATACAAACGGTTATTAAAGATAGCAAAACCTATATTGGCCGCGCTAATGTGGTAGGAACTTGGAATGAAACCGCTTACGAGCCGATTAAGGACGCTGGCGGTCAAGTCATCGGCATCTGGTATGTAGGCGTACCAGCAACCCCTTATGATAACATGGTGAGTAACTTCAGTAGCAGCATGTTACTCTACGCCGGGCTAGGTATACTACTCGGGTTCCTAGCTGCTTTAATGCTGGCCTACACGGTTCACAAGCCACTTGAAAGAATCAACGGATCAATAGCACGTTCCAGCGAAGGCGACCTAACCTCCATGATACCCCAGCAAGGAAAGGACGAATTGGGGCAACTAGCTAGCCTGATAAACGTCATGATCACCAGAATGTCAGAATTAATAGGCAACACCAAGAATTTGATTGTAAATGTAAGCCAATCTACTTCTGAGCTTCTAAATCGTTCAGAAATGAGCGCTTCGCTCATGAAGGATATGACCTTTCAGTCTGAAGAGATGAGCTCCACTGCCGCCAGTCAAGCCGAACTGACCGGTAAATCCAAAATGGTTATCGGAGAAATGTCGGTAGCTATTCAGCAATTGGCTGGAAATGCCCAGGAAGTTGCTTCCTCTGCTATGACCGCTACTAACAAAGCGGAAGATGGCGAGAAACAGGTCGAGAAGGCCATAAGTCAGATTAGCATCATCAGTGAAACAGTTAACTCTACCGCTATAATCATAGAGGGCCTAGGAACCAAATCTCAAGAAATCGGTCAAATAGTAGATCTGATTACCAACATTGCCAACCAGACCAATCTCTTGGCTTTAAATGCAGCTATTGAGGCCGCCCGAGCCGGAGAGCAAGGACGTGGATTTGCAGTGGTGGCCGAGGAAGTGCGGAAATTAGCTGAAGAATCTGGTGAGGCCGCCAAGCGTATTGCTAGTCTGGTCAAAGAAGTACAGAATGAAGCTGACAGCGCGGTGGATGCCATGCAAGCTGGAACTAAAGAAGTAGCTATGGGTACGCAAGTAGTGGGCAATGCCGGGCTGGCCTTTGAACATATTATTGAGGCCATCAATACTGTAAACCAGCAAATTCAGGAAGTAAGCGCCGCTAGCGAACAGATGGCGGCCAGCGCAGAGACAGCCATAAATTCTATTGAGCAAACGACCTATGCTGCAGATAAAAATGCTACCGTAGCTAAGAAGATCAGTTCATTAGCTAATGAACAGTTGGCTGGATTAGAAGAAACCGGAGCATCTATCGATCGGCTAACTATTGTTATAGAAGATTTGAAGAAAGCCATTGCTTATTTCACAGTTTAGTTAAATCACCAAACTGATTCTGACCTGTCTCCGAGGAGGCAGGTTTTTTATTTTATCTCTTGTAATTATTAATAAAAAGTCCATAATAATTTCTATCAATATTATAAAAACTATTATGATATCATAAAAACCGATATATTAAGACATACCACCGGATAATTAATAACATCTAGGGGGAGACGGATGAAAGAGAAGCAGTTTGCAGTGATTGGCATCGGGCGTTTTGGAACAAGCCTTATTAAAGAATTGACCCGGATGGGCCATGAAGTCCTTGCCATAGATGTTGATGAAGATAAAGTGAACGATGCAGTTGATTATGCCACCCATGCCGTTCAGGCCGACACTATGGATGATCAGGTCTTAAAAACCTTGGGCATCCGCAACTTTGATGCGGTCATTGTGGCGATTGGCGATAACATGCAGTCCAATATATTAACTACTATTGTTTTAAAAGAGCTGGGCGTGAAAAAAGTCATCTCCAAAGCCAAAAACGCCATGCACGGTAAGGTTTTAGAGAAAATCGGCGCAGATATCGTAATCTATCCGGAGCGAGACGTGGCTATTAAACTAGCTCGTTCCCTAGTTTCACGAAATTTCATGGAACAGATCAATCTTTCTCCTGATTACAGCATCATCGAAATTTTTACCCCCCTATTATTTGTAAACAAAAATTTAAATGAAATTGGCTTGCGGAAAAAACTAGGGGTTACTCTACTCGCAATAAGGCGGGGGGATAATATCATTGTTGCTCCAGGTCCTGACGAAAATATGATGCAGGGAGATATTCTGGTAGCACTGGGACATAATCAAGACCTACAGAAGTTAAGTGATCTTGATTAGGGGCTATCAATAAATAAATATGGCAGAATACTCCGAGGTTTTTTCGCGCTAGACAAGGCGTCAAAGCGCAGTCATACTGGACGTATTCCAAGCTTTGAGAACGAAGGATAGCGCGAAAAAAACCGGAGTAAATGACTGGTTTATTTATTGATAGCCCCTCAATGGTAACAATAATGAGGTTTACAAGATGACCAATGAACATATGACCCCGGCCCAACTACTGGTATTAAGCTTTTTAAGTATAATTTTAATTGGCAGCCTGTTGCTCTGCACCCCCTGGGCCGTTCAAAACGGTCAGGTTCATTACCTGACCGCGCTTTTTACTGCCACATCGGCAGTATGCGTAACCGGCCTGGTAGTAGTGGATACCGCTACCCACTGGACTCACTTCGGGCAAGTAGTAATTATTATCCTGATCCAAATAGGGGGCTTGGGGGTTATGTCCTTCGCCACTTTTTTCGCCTTATTATTTGGCTGGAAAATTCATTTTCGGCAAAGGTTGATCATGCAGCAGGCCATCAACCAGTCTTCTGTAGGCGGTATCGTAAAGATATTCCGCTACTTATTAATAACTACGTTTTCCATTGAAGCCATTGCATCTCTCATCCTGACGATTCACTGGACACCTTTGCTAGGATTTAAGAAAGCCTTGTGGTTCGGGATCTTTCATTCCGTATCTGCCTTTAATAATGCCGGTTTCGATTTATTTGGCAACTTTCGCAGTTTGACCGAATTCACTACCGATGTTACTGTAAACCTGGTTATTAGCAGCCTTATCATCATGGGCGGGCTGGGCTTTGTGGTACTATATGAAATATTTCATTATAAAAAGAAGGGTACTCTGTCACTGCATGCTCGGGTGGTGTTAATTACTACCGCTATATTGATTATTGCGGGTACAATTATACTATTTCTCAGTGAATACAACCACGCGCTCAAAGACTTGACCCTAGGAGGCAAGCTTCTAGCCTCCTATTTTCAGTCAGTGTCTCCGCGCACTGCCGGCTTTAACAGCATTGACCTGAATTCACTATTTTTATCCTCGCAGTTGGTCATTATATTATTGATGTTTATCGGCGGCTCACCCGGTTCCACTGCTGGGGGAATTAAAACCTCCACCTTTGCCCTGCTGTGGATTGCTATTGTCAGCCAACTACGAGGCAAAAAAGATAACGAAATATTTCAGCGGCAAATCCCCAACAACGATATGTTCCAGGCGTTGACCATCACTTTGCTATCTGGCTTTACCCTTATCACTATGACCTTTTTGCTCTCCCTGACCCACCAGGCTGATTTAACACAAATCATTTTCGAGGTAGCATCTGCCTTGGGAACCGTTGGTCTAACCCTGGGGTTAACTACTCAGCTTACGCCCACCGCCCAGCTTCTAATTATCCTTACTATGTTTCTAGGACGGATAGGCCCTCTAACCATTGGCTTTGCCCTGGCCTATAAGCGTAAACAGCCCGAAATCCATTATCCTAAAGGTAAAATTATGATTGGCTAGCAAAAATTATTTTTTTATTTTTAAAATGGTCGTATATTTAATTAATTTATTGCCATTCTATAAATGTCACGAAAATAATTTATGGAAGGAGTTCATGCGGTGAATTTAAGTCAATTAGAATTGCAAAACCTTAGACACTTAATAGGTTCCCATGCAACCGCTGAAAAGAAACTCAGATTTTATGCCAGTCAGTGTCAGGATGCCCAGGTGCGGCAAATGTTTGAGCAATCCGCTCAATCAGCTTGCGATACCCACAAAAAATTAATGTCATTTTTAGGATAAGGGAGGTAAAATAGTGGCCAACATGCAAATTCAAGAAAAAGAAATGGTCAATGATACTCTAGCTATGATAAATGGTAGCCTAAGCGGCTATGCCAGCGTAATCAGCCAGGCTTCCAATGCCCAGTTCAGACAAACTATCCAGCAGATTAGAAATGCTGATGAACAGTTTCAGTTTCAGCTTTACCAGATGGCAGAACAAAAGGGTTATTATAAACCCGCTTCTCAGGCTCCCCAGACAGATATTCAAACCGTTAAATCTCAGGTTAGTCAATAAATTACCAACAGTACAAAAATAAGCAGAAGCCAGGAACGATATAAGGTCGTTCCTGGCTTCGTTTTTTCCTAATGGTTAGATTCTTTAAGCTCTATGAATCAGTTAGCCTGCTGGCTGGTGGAACGACGATTGGAAGACATTCGCGGTCGCTTATTGCCTCTTAAGCTATTTTCAAACTGGCTAAAAGCCGCATAAACCTGATCCACAAAAACCATCGGTATTTCTACCAGGGTGCTGTTGCCCTGAATCTCAATGTCCCCAACCTGACGAGGTGTAATCGAGGTATGGGCCGTAAGGAATTCTACCAGCCTCCGGGGATGAAGCCCCTGGAATCTGCCTAATGGAAGCTCAACGTGAGCAGTGGTAGGATGAATATCCTCAACGCTGGCAGTTTCCAGTTGCGGAGCTTCACAGGCTATCAGCTTTAACGCCGCACCTAATAAATACTGAGCATCATATCGTTCCAGGAGCTCTTTCGCCATAGCTTGGTAAATGCCCTGATCCTGGTCAGCACTCTCGATCAACTTGCTTATCAAGGTTTCCTGACGACGGTCCATGGCGTCTTTCAAAGACGGTAGCATCTGGCGGTTAATTTTCGTGCCAATATACTTTTCAATAATTTTTAATTGCCGAATCTGCTTGGGTTCCACCAAAGTGATGGCGACTCCATCTCTTCCCGCCCGGCCAGTTCTACCTATACGGTGAACATAGCCATCCGGATCTTCAGGAATATCATAATTGAAAACATGAGTTACCATCTCTACATCTAGGCCGCGTGCCGCTAAGTCCGTCGCTACCAATATTTCAACGTTACCGTTACGAAAACGCTCCATGACATGGTCCCGTTCCCGCTGGGACATGTCCCCATGCAGGGAGTCAGCGGCGTAACCACGACTATTCAGAACTCGGTTCAGTTCATCGGCACCTTTTTTAGTACGACAAAATACCAGGCTGACCGGTGGCTGATCCACATCAATAACCCGGCAAATAGTCTCCACTTTTTGCCGAGGGTTTACTTCATAATAATATTGTTCAGTGAGAGATACAGTAAGCTCCGGAGATGCAATAACAATCAGCTCCGGGTTCTTCATGAACGTCTGCCCCAATTCCCGAATTTCTCGTACCAGGGTGGCGGAGAACAAAAAGGTTTGCCTATTTTCCGGACATTGCACCAGTATTCTCTCTATATCCGGCAAAAATCCCATATCCAACATCTCATCCGCTTCATCCAGAACCACGAAATCCAGACCTGCTAAATCAATAGTTCCCCGGTTCAGGTGATCAATCATCCTTCCCGGAGTCCCTACTATTATTTCCGGTCTTCTCCTTAAGGCCCGCAACTGAATTTCTATCGACTGCCCGCCGTATACCGGCAGCGTATTTATCTTCATTCCCTGCCCCAGAGACGCTATTTCCTCAGATACCTGAACCGCAAGTTCACGGGTAGGGCAAAGCACCATCCCCTGTAAGCCCTGGTTTAGTTTTATCTTGTTTAACATGGGTATACCAAAGGCTGCAGTCTTCCCAGTACCCGTTTTGGCCTGGCCCATAATATCGCGCCCTGCTAATCCGGGTGGAATGGCTTCAACTTGTATGGGGGTAGGGGTCTCAAAGCCTTTCTTTTCTATCATCTTTAACAGCTCGGGCTTCAGCCCCATCTCATAAAATGTCTGGGTTTGCAATTACCTGTTCCTCCTTATTGACTGTGACCTGATTGACAATGCCCTAGCCTGCCAAGATAATCAATTTAAGCACGCCAGTCCCTTAAGTATAACATATAATGTACGGGGACACACCCTTAACAGGGAATGTCCCCGTGCTTACTCAACTGTAATCCTGAGCTTACTTAGCCAGAAAAAATACGCAATAGGTGCCTGCACCTACGTGAGCACCAATTAAGGCTCCTATCTCGGATATAATAAAGTCGGTAGAACCAAATCTTTCTTCCACCAGACGCTTAACTTCCAAGGCTCCTTCCAGATCGTGAGAATAGCTTATGCCAATGGTTTGGTTTTTTAGATCATAACCCCTCTGTTCCATAATATCCAAGAAACGCTTTTGGGCCTTTTTTAGCCCGTGAGCCCTTTCCAGGGGTACGATTTTCCCATCTTCTATTTGCAGTATCAATTTAATATTAAGCAAATCGCCAATCATCGCTGTAGCGGAATTTACTCTCCCGCCCCGTTTCAACATTTCGAAATTACCTACAATAAAAATATGTTGCATTCGGCTGATATTATCATAAATATCCGCTATGACTTCCTCTTTGCTCTTTTTGTCCGCTACTGCCTGAGCAGCCCTTAATACTGTCATTCCATATCCCACCGAAGCGCTCAGTGAATCAATCACGGTGATTCGTTCGGTATTAACCATATCCCTAGCTATGCAAGCCGTCTGATAGGTGCCGCTCAAGCCTGATGAAAATGCGATGTAAATAATCTGGGCATCACTGTCTTGCATTACCTCTTCAAACTCTATCTGCATACTCGCTATATTTACCTGGGAAGTGGTCGCAACTATCCCTGGTTCCTCCAATAACTGGTAGAATTCAGGAGGACTAATGGTTAAGCGATCCACATATGTCTTGCCCTTTATCATTGTGGTCATATAAAACAGCTTTATTCCATATTTGGCCAGAACATCTTTGTCCAGATCACAGGCGTTATCCGCATAGAGCATGATTCTCCCCACTATTGCCCAACTCCCCTATGTACTTCTATAAATAAAATGCAAAATATGTAATTACGATATAATGAATTTTACTATGTTTGCTATTTATATACAAGCATTCACCGTTAACCCTGAACCCTCCGGCGTAATTGAGATGTTTCTACTTCTAGCTTATTATCATGAGAAAGCATTTATACCCCACGTCTATTCCAATGATAGAATTTAGGGACTATCAATAGCTTAACAAATTGTCGGGGAAAGTATAGAATAGATAGATTAGCGAACAAAATCCTCCTAGAAAAGAAGGTGACACATCTATGTCCGAATTTAAAAAGGCTCTGGGCGCACCTCTATTTCTCTTTGCCGGCGCCAGCTTATTAATGGGTCTTTATTCCGGGCTTTATGACCCTTCCTTTAATAATTACCTATCCCAAACATATAATGTTAGCCCACTGGCCCGCGGGGCATTGGAATTTCCTCGGGAACTGCCCGGTTTCATGGTTGTCTTTGTCTTTACAGCCTTGATCTTCCTAGCCGATACTCGAATAGCTGCTCTGTCATCCCTCCTAGTAGGATTGGCCTTATGGGGACAAGGCTTCCTATCACCCGATCTTACCATAGCAGTAGTATGGATGATCATTTGGAGTACCGGTGCACATTTGTATATGGCTATTACGCCTTCAATTGGACTACGCCTAGCAAAAGAAGGGCAAGAAGGACGCCGTTTGGGACAGCTTGGCTCCCTGGAATCCCTGGGTTCTTTAGTAGGTATGCTAGTCGTATACTGGGGAGCCTCCCGCCTCCATTTCTCCTTTGGGGTGATTTTCGGGATAGCCGGTAGCTTTGCCCTGATGGCTGCCTTATGCCTTTATCTTATTAAACCCCAACCCCTGGTTAGCGGTCCCCGCCACCTAGTTTTCAAGCGAAAATACTGGCTTTTCTATGCTCTTAATATCGTTTTTGGAGCTCGCAAGCAAATTTTTCTTACATTTGCCCCCTGGGTACTCATTAAAATTTTTAATTGTGGAATAGAAACCTTCGCACTGCTGGGTTTTATTGGCACCGTTTTAAGTTTGGTCTTCCGTCCCCTTCTAGGCCATGCTATTGACGCATGGGGAGAGAGGGTAATCATTGCTGCAGAATCCTTGCTGCTAGTAATTTTGAGCATTCTTTATGGATTTTCCCCTACCTGGTTTTCCAGTAGTGTTGCTCTCTACATCATTATGGCTTGTTTCGTGGCCGACCAACTTCTTTTCGCAGTGAGAATGGCCCGTACCACTTATCTCAACCGTATCGTAGATTCTCCAGAAGACCTAACCCCTACCATTTCCATGGGGCTTACCCTAGATCATGCAGTATCCATGTTAATCCCTATAGGAGGAGGCTTACTGTGGACACATTACGGCTTTGTTCCTGTTTTCGTTGCCTCTGGCATCATCGCCGTAATAAACCTTTTGCTTTCCGGGTTCATCCCTACTCGAGAAAAGCTCCAGGGCATAGATAGTACTGCTTAACCCATCTGTATACTTGTCCCCTTAGTCTTGCCAAACTCTGTCTGGCTAGATTACAATATATAAGTCTGTTAGTTCAAATAGGGAGTGAATAAATTGGGATTTGAAAAATTAGTCTTCGGTAAAGAAGCAGTCCATGAAATGCTTAGAGAATATGGCAGTCCCTTATATGTCTATGATGAAGAAACTTTAAGAAAACGCTGCCAAGAAATGAAAACCCTCATGAAATACCCACTTTTCCGAGTTAATTATTCCGCCAAAGCTAATACCAACGTGGAATTATTGAAAATCATAATGGCCGAAGGTTTAGATGTCGATGGCATGTCTCCCGGAGAGATGTACCTGGAAATGAAGGCAGGGTTCTCTACCGATCGCATAACTTTTATCGGCAACAATGTCTCCCGGAATGAGCTACAGTTCGCAGTCAATCAGGATATTCTGGTCAGCGTGGATTCTCTATCCCAACTCCGGCTCTTAGGAGAGATCAATCGGGGGGGGCGGGTATGCCTGCGTATTAATCCAGGCATTGGTGCCGGACACCATGATAAAGTAATAACCGGAGGAAAAAAAGCCAAGTTTGGCATCGCCATAGAAGACTTGAATGTGGCCCAGGACATTGCGGCCAGCTATGATATGACCATAACCGGCTTAAATCATCATATAGGCTCCTTATTCCTGGAATCAAAAGCTTATGTAGAAGCTGCGGCGGCTATACTAGAATTGGCCGCTACCCTCCCCAGTGTAGAAACGGTAGACCTGGGGGGAGGTTTTGGTATCCCCTATCGCCATGGTATAGAACCGCGCCTAGATCTTGCCGCACTAGGCAACGAACTGGATAACTTGGTCCAAGATTGGGTAGCTTCACATCGATCTATTAATATTCGCACCGAGCCGGGGCGTTATGTAGTCGCCGAATGCGGAGCCTTACTAGGTACAGTTACGGCGGTCAAGGAAAACTATAATACCTTCTTCGTAGGAACGGATATTGGTTTTAACACCTTAGTCCGCCCGGTAATGTATGACAGCTATCATGAGATAAGTGTCGTTCCCCAGGAAGATCGCCCTTATCAGGAATATGATGAAGCAGTTTATGTAGTAGGGCAAATTTGTGAAAGCGGAGATATTCTGGCTCATGACCGTATTTTCCCCCGCTGCCAGGAGGGAGACGCCCTCATTGTACACGACGCTGGAGCTTACGGATTCACTATGGCCAGTAACTATAACTCGCGCCCCTTGCCGGCAGAGGTTCTGCTGGAAAAGAATGGTGGGGTTCGCTTGATCAGAAAGGCCCAGACCTTAGAAGACCTCTGGCACGATTAACCATAGGGGAAACAAGGGGACAGCGATCAGGAGAACCGTCCCCTTGATCGCTAATTTCTACTCAGGTAGCCTTCAATATAATCACGCACCGCTGCAGCAGGCTGATAAATTCCGAAATGGCCCTCACATAGAATATCCGCTTTTAGATCCACTAGCGCCTGCATGGAAATCCGCCACTGCTTTAAGTCTGAACCCCATTCCCGATTAAAGGGACCATGAATATCCTGTCCAAAAAGCACCCGTAAGCCACCCGTATCGACATATACAGAAATACCACCCTGGGTATGTCCAGGTGTATGCATACATACCATTGTCATATTTCCCACCTGTATAGTTTCTTGCGCCCCAATTAAAACCCTATCGACTATTACCTTCTGATAATTCACTCCATACCAGCTCGCTGCCGTCAGGTGAGCCAACCCTTCCTGAATAGCCGGTAATTCCAGGCTATGGGCGACAACCTGAGCCTGCAAGGACTCCTGCAGAGCCTTCAGCCCTCCGATGTGGTCAATATGCCCGTGGGTGGCAATAATATATTTAATAGCATCAATATCTATACCACTCTGTTTCATATTATCAACGAGCAAAGAGGCACTCTTCCCGGCCCCAGCATCAATCAAAACCGATTCACTGTCCCCCTCCACAAGATAAACACAGCAGTCCTGTGGATAAGATAAGCTGTTGCCACCTACCTGATATATATGCGGACACACCTCAATAATCTTTTTCATTCTCCACCTCCACACAGCTAAACCTCTTCAAAGCCTAACCCCTTATGCGATCCTAATTGTCCACCGAATATCCGGCCTCTTCAATACTTGCCCTGATATCCTTGAGAGAAACTTTGCTTTCATCAAATGATACGCGAGCCTGGCCTTCTTTTAGCAGTACTTCTAGGCCAACAATACCAGTTAATGACTTAATGGATTTTTCTACCGCAGCCTGGCAGTGGCCGCAGGACATACCAGAAATCTTTATATTTTCAGTCTTCATCTAATGAACCTCCCTTAAAAATAATTGGAGTGTACTTAGGGCTTGTCACGTAATAACTGTATCAATCATGCCGACAGATTTTTTCCATGACAAGCCTTACCATTATTTTCTCATAACTGAATATTTTAATACAGCCAAATTATGTTCAACATATAGTTACCAAATGATTTCTGTAAGTTCGCTGCAGAGCTCGAAGTGAATACATGAATCTCTATACTTTGTACTAATTCTTACAATAGCAATTGAAAATGATATGGTAAAATATTATTAATTTACAAAACAGTCGTTTCTTTACTATGGCAAAAGAAGCCTTGAAGGAGGTGGTTCATATTTCGATGGTATCCCCCTACGAATTTTATGCAACTTTCGATGCGCTAATTGAAAGCCCTTATATGTCTCTGGTTATAGTTAATAGGGAAGGCTACATAACCCTTATGAACCAGACATTTCTGGATTCGCTGGAATTAACAAAAGCCGATGTAATTGGCAAGCATGTTCTTGAAATCCTTCCCCATTCTCAACTTCCTGAGGTACTTGAAACTGGCCGGGTTGACAAAGCCGATATTTGGCCCATTAAAGATCAAGACACCATCGTTACCCGAGTTCCCATTATTAAGGACGGTAAGATAATCGGAGCAATTGGACAGAGCCTTTCTACGGACATGTCCGGGGCCAAGATTTTCATGAAAAGACTGCAAGAGAGAGAAAAGGAATTTACCGCTCTTTTTGAAGCCCTGGTAGAAAGTCCTTATATGCTCTATGTGGCCGTGGATACTAATGGCTACATTACTGCAATGAACCAGACTTACCTGGACATCCTGAAAGTTAAAAAAGAAGATGTGATTGGCAAATATGTACTTGATATAACTCCAAATTCTGGTCTCATTGAAGTACTGAAAACGGGCCGAATTGACAATGCGGATATCTGGGCTATAAAAGGGCAACAGATGATCGTAACCCGCCTACCTGTTATAAAAAACGGCCAAATAGTAGGGGCCTTAGCCAAGAGTCTTTTCTTGGATATGTCCGGGGCCAAGATTTTAATGCAAAAGCTTCAAGAAACTGAAAAAGATTTTGCCACAATCCTGGAAGGCCTGATCGAAAGTCCCTACATGGTCTATGTCATAGTTGACAAAGAAGGCTATATTACCGCTATGAATCAAACCTACCTGGACATCTTGGAAATGAAAAAAGAAGATGTAGTGGGTAAATACATCCTGGATATTACTCCAACTTCCGAGCTTCCAGATATATTGAAAACCGGCCGTATCGACAAAGCGGATATATGGCCTATAAAAGGGCGCGACACCATCGTGACCCGATTACCTATTATCAAAGATAGTGAAATTGTGGGAGCCATCGGCAAAAGTCTGTTCCTGGATATGTCCGGGGCCAAGATTCTGATGAAAAAAATGCAAGAGACAGAGAAAGAATTTGCTTCCATATTGGAAGGTCTAATAGAAAGCCCTTATATGGTTTTTGTCATCGTGGATAAAGAAGGTTATATTACTACGATGAACCAGACCTATTTGGATATCCTGGAAATGAAGAAAGAAGATGTGCTGGGGAAATATATCCTGGATATAACTCCCACTTCCGAACTTCCCCAAGTCTTAAAAACCGGCAGGATCGACAAAGCAGATATATATTTCATAAAAGGACGTGAAACCATCGTCACCCGCCTGCCCATTGTCAAAGACGGAGAAGTTGTAGGCGCCATCGGCAAGAGCCTGTTTTTGGATATGTCCGGGGCCAAGATTCTGGTAAAAAAACTACAGGATACCGAGAAAGAATTGAATATTTATAAGGAAGAAGTACGTAAGTTTTATAAAGCCAAATGGCAATTTCCTGACCTGGTCGGTCAAAGTCCCGCCTTTTTAGCTATAAAAACAATGGCCGAACATGTATCCCATACCACCAGTACGCTGCTGATAACCGGTGAAAGTGGTACCGGTAAAGAACTTTTTGCCCAGGCAATCCATAATGCCAGTCAGAGAAAATCAGGTCCCTTTATCCGGATAAACTGTGCCGCTTTACCGGACACACTGCTGGAATCCGAGTTGTTTGGCTATGAAGAAGGTGCCTTTACTGGAGCTCGAAAAGGTGGCAAACAGGGCAAGTTTGAACTAGCCCGAGGAGGAACCATTTTTCTGGACGAAATCGGTGATATGCCTCTGGCTATGCAAACCAAAATGCTCACTGTTTTGCAGGAAAGAACCGTAGAACGGATCGGAGGAACTATGCCTATACCAGTCAATGTAAGGGTCATAGCTGCCACCAACCGGAATTTGGAGGACATGGTTAGTAAACAGGAATTTCGCCAGGATCTCTATTACCGCTTGAATGTAGTAAGACTGAGTATTCCACCTTTGCGAAAAAGACAAGTTGATGTACTACTTATCGGCGAAGATTTGATCGATAGAATTAATCATAATCTGAAAACAGCTATCATCGGTATTTCCGACCAAGCACGAGAACTGCTTCAAGATTACTCCTGGCCAGGCAATGTTCGTGAACTGGAAAATCTACTGGAAAGAGCCGTAAATCTAGCCGATATGAACCATGAAAATTATCTAACCGCGAAACATTTCCCTTCACTAATAGAAGAAACCTTTTCTGTGGGTCTGCCAGAAGAGGAAAATATTAATCTGACCGAAGCGGTAGAAAACCTGGAAAAGCAAATTATTACGCAAGCTTTGGTTAAAACTTCGGGTAATAGGGTACACACCGCAAAGATACTGGGTATCCACAGTTCAGCTTTGTATCGCAAAATCTCTAAGTATGGTTTAGATTAAGCCCAAAAATCTTAAGTCTCCGTTTTCGGAAATTCAGTCTCCTATTTCAGGAAAAGCCTTAATGTGGGCATCTATAGGGTATTTCACCACTTACGCTTTACTCAGGCAACCTATTTTGGAAATATTTTGTATATATTGACATCAATTGTTTAGGGCGATATGTTCGTTTAAGCCGAATATATCGCCCTTTTATTATTATCTATCATGCACCATCAAAGTTGGCACGAATATTGCTAATATATAAAGTTAGAAAAGACATGCTATTTCAGTAATGGCTTACATATAATGTAAAGCCGTTCTTCCACTTTATAAATAAGGAGGTGAAAATCGTACTCTGGTTAGGGTGAGGCACTTATCTAAAATAGGAGGAGGTTTAGGTAAAAACGATGGCTTATGAAAACATATTACTAGAGAAAGAAAACAGGATAGCAATACTATCCATCAACAGACCTAAAGCGCTCAATGCTCTGAACGCCTCGACTTTATTGGATGTAAAAAATGCCGTGTTAGAAATTGCAGATGACCCCAACGTGGATGTGTTAATCATTACCGGGGTAGGCGATAAGGCTTTTGTAGCTGGCGCTGACATTGCCTTCATGCAGAAATTCCCCGCTATGCAAGCGAGAGCCTTCGCTATCCTGGGCCAGGAAGTTTTCCGGCTCATAGAAACAATGGATAAACCAGTTATTGCTGCGGTTAACGGCTTCGCCCTAGGAGGAGGCTGTGAACTCTCCATGGCTTGTGACATAAGACTGGCATCCGACAAAGCTCTTTTTGGACAACCTGAGGTTGGTTTGGGGATTACTCCCGGTTATGGTGGGACTCAGCGCTTACCCAGGCTTATTGGCGAAGGGAGAGCCAAGGAATTAATCTACACCGCTAATAACATTAATGCGGAAGAAGCCTACCGAGTCGGCCTGGTAAATCATGTATACCCGGCTGAATCATTAATAGACGAAGCCAAAAAGCTGGCCAAGAAAATATCCAGTAAGGCACCTCTTGCGGTTCGATTAAGCAAAAACCAAATCACCCGGGGTATGCAGGCGGATATTGACACAGCCATGGCGATTGAAGCCGACCTGTTCGGACTGTGTTTCTCAACAGAGGACCAGAAAGAGGGCATGGCAGCTTTTGTAGAAAAGAGAAAAGCTCAATTTAAGAGCAAATAGAGAGAGAATTTATATATTTGAGGAGGTGCTTCTAATGGAATTGAAGGAAGTTGTAATGGTGGGTGCCTGTAGAACGGCTATCGGAAAATTCATGGGAAGTTTAAAAGACGTGCCTGCAAAAGAATTAGCAATTACCGTAGGTAAAGCTGCTATTGAAAGAGCTGGAATTCCAGCAGATATTATTGATGAAATTTGTATGGGGCAGGTATATCCTCATATGTCAGGGTCCTTACCAGCACGGCAAGTTGGAATGGCATGCGGCCTTCCAATTAGAAGCGGTGCAGTAAACGTAAACCAGAACTGTACTTCTGCAATGAGAGCTTTGGAAATAGCTGCTCAAAATATTATGTTGGGTAAAACTGATATTGCTCTTGTTATAGGTGTAGATAGTATGACAAACGCACCCTATATGATTCCAAAGGCTAGAATGGGATACCGAATGGGTCCTGGGCAAATCGAAGATGCAATGTTGTTTGATGGATTGGTAGACCAACTGGTTCCTGGTCACATGGGATTAACCGCTGAAAACTGTGCAGAACTTTATGGCATTACCCGGGAAGAATGCGATGAATTAGCCCTAATAAGCCATAAACGTGCAACTACCGCAGTCCAAAATGGCACATTTAAACGGGAAATCGTACCAGTTGAGTTAAAAAGTAAAAAAGGCAGCAAGTTTTATGAAACCGATGAACATATGATACCCGATGCCAGCGTGGAATCAATGGCTAAATTGCCTTCAGCCTTCAAGAAAGGTGGCGTGGTTACTGCTGCTAACGCTTCCGGTATTAATGATGGTGCAGCAGGCGCTGTGCTTATGTCCAAAGATAAAGCCCTGGAACTGGGACTTAAACCCCTGATGAAATTAATAAACATCTGTGGCGAGGGTGTTGACGCCAAGGTAATGGGATTAGGTCCAGCAGTAGCTATTCCCAAGTGTCTGAAGCAGGCGGGCATTAAATTTGAAGATGTAGATTATTGGGAGATCAACGAAGCCTTTGCTGCTCAATGGTTGGGTGTAGGCAGAAAATTGAAAGCGGATTTTGGAATTGAACTCGATATGGACAAAGTTAACCATAATGGCTCTGGTATTGCCCTTGGACATCCGGTTGGATGTACAGGACTGCGTATCATTGTAAGCCTTTATTATGAATTAGAAAGATTAGGTTTAACAGTTGGCGGAGCCTCCCTGTGCGTAGGCGGTGGGCCGGCAATGGCTTCCCTGTGGACTAGAGATATTTAACCCATAAGTTAACACTCCATATTTTATAAAAGGAGCGAATTATATGAGTTATATGGAAGAATATAAACGCAAATCAGTATCAGCTGCTGAGGCGGTAAAGGTTGTTAAGTCTGGAGACTGGGTAGAGTACAGCCAGTTTGCGTGTGCTCCCCCGGTGCTTGATGAAGCGCTTTCTCTGCGGAAAGACGAACTTATCGGCGTAAAAATCCGCGCCGTAACCACCCTGTTTCCCCCCAAAGTATGCGTGGTAGATCCAGAAGGAAAACACTTCGTCTACAACAGCTGGCATATGAGCGGCGCTGAAAGAAAGATGCATGACAAAGGATTATGTACCTATGTGCCTTTCACTTACACCCGGGGTCCCGAGATCTATGACCGTTATCTGAATCCCGACGTCGCCATGATGCAGGTTTCGTCCATGGATAAGCATGGTTATTTCAACTTCGGAACCTCCTGTTCTTTCGCCTATGCCCAATGCAAAAACGCCAAAAAGGTCATTGTGGAAGTAAATGACCAGATGCCTGTTTGCTTTGGCGGCAGTGGTGAAGGCATACACATTTCCGAGGTCGATTACATCGTTGAGGGAATCAGCAAACCCCTGCTCCAGATCCCCAACCCAGTAATAACCGACATAGATAACAAAATCGCCGGACTGGTAATGGAAGAAATGGAAGACGGAGCCTGCCTGCAGTTGGGAATAGGCGGAATGCCAAACGCAGTAGGCAAGATGATTGCCGAATCTGATTTGAAAGATCTAGGCGTACACACCGAAATGCTGGCCGACTCTTATGTAGATATGTACGAAGCCGGCAGAATTACTGGAGCGTGCAAGACCACTGACCGTTACAAGATGGTATACACCTTTGCCATGGGTACTTCCAAGCTCTATGATTTCATGGATAAAAACCCTATGCTGGCGACCTATCCGGTCAGTTATACCAATAGTCCTTTTGTGATCGCCCAGAATGACAAAGTCACTTGCATCAACAATGCTGTGGAAGTAGATCTCTATGGTCAGGTAGCATCCGAATCCTCTGGCACTCGTCACATTTCGGGTACCGGCGGCCAGCTTGACTTTATATTTGCATCCTGGTACTCCAAGGGTGGTAAAGGCTTTATATGCCTGACCTCTACTTTCAAGGATAAGGAAGGCAATCTTAAATCCCGTATCGTGCCCTATTTGGCACCGGGTACCATAATTACCGTTCCACGCAGCGTCACTTTTTATGTTATCACCGAACATGGTATATGCAATCTGAAAGGTACGTCCAATTGGGAACGGGCGGAAGCCCTTATCAAGATAGCCCACCCGGATCTGCAGGATGAGCTGGTCAAGGATGCCCAAAAGATGAACATCTGGAAAACCACCAATAAACTGAGAGACTAAGATTGTTGGCTCGTAATCCTAGTGTAAAGAATTATTATTAAAATAAAGGCAGGTGTTATTATTGGAGATAAATAAAATTGCTGTGCTTGGAGCCGGTACTATGGGTGCTGGTATCGTTCAGGTAGCTGCTCAAAAAGGAATTAACGTAATATTACGAGATATCAAACAGGAATTTGTAGATAAAGGTATTGCTGGGATTACCAAGAATCTTGACAAGCTGGTTTCCAAAGGCAAAATGGCTGAAGACGAAAAAGCCGCGATATTAGGAAGAATCACCGGTACTATTGACATGACCGCGTTAAAAGATGTTGATCTTGTAATCGAGGCTGCTGTTGAGATTATGGATATAAAGAAAAGTATATTCAAAGAATTGGATGCCATTTGTAAACCCGAGTGTATCCTGGCTTCAAATACTTCAGCTCTCAGTATTACCGAAATCGGTGCAGCCACTAATAGAGCAGATAAAATGATAGGTATGCATTTTTTCAACCCAGTACCGGCTATGAAGTTAGTTGAAATAATCAAGGGAGCCTCTACCAGCCAGGATACGTATGATGTTATTAAAAAATTGACTGAAGATATGGGCAAAGCTCCTGTTGAAATTAACGAAGCTCCCGGTTTCGTTGTCAACCGGCTCTTAGTTCCAATGTTAAACGAGGGTATGTATGCGGTTATGGAAGGCGTAGCGAATCCTGCTGATGTTGACACTTCGATGAAATTCGGAGCTGGACATCCCATGGGCCCGCTTGCTTTATCGGACATGATTGGATTGGATATCGTCCTAGCTGTTATGCAGACCCTGCATAAAGAATTTGGCGATCCTAAATATCGTCCTTGCCCACTTCTGGTTAAAATGGTGCGGGCAGGTAAACTGGGCATAAAAACCGGAGAAGGCTTCTTTGATTATAAAAAATAGTGAGTTGCTATTTTCAAAGGGTATACTAACTTGGATTAATTGGTAACTGAGAATAAAAGGAGGTCTGATTGAATGGATTTTGACTTTACCGAAGAGCAAATTATGATGAAAGATATGGCTAGAAAGTTTGCGGAGACTGAAATGTGGCCGGTAGTTGGAGAATATGATGATAAACATATCTGGCCGGAAGATATTTATAAGAAGTTAAACGAGACTGGTTTGGATTGTATAGGTGTACCCGCAGAATATGGCGGAGCCGGCATTGACTTCCTGGGCCAAGCTCTGGTAACCGAGGAACTAGCCCGCGGCGACCTGGGTCTGGCTACCGGCGTGGTTGCCAGCACGCTACTGGCTACCGATCCTATCCATATTGCCGCAAATGAGGACCAGAAACAACGCTGGTTTACGAAAATGCTAGAAGGCGGAAAACTGGCAGCCTTCTGTCTGACTGAGCCAGGAGCGGGTTCCGATGTTGGTGGTATGTCCACTACCTGTAAAAAAACCGATGGCGGTTATATCCTCAACGGAGTCAAATGCTTCATCACTAACGGCGGTGTTGCCAATCAATACACAGTATTTGCCACCCTGGACAAAAAGCTAGGGGTTAAGGGAATCTGCTGTTTCATGGTTGATCGGGAGAGTGAAGGCGTTTCAGTTGGTAAAACTGAGAACAAACTAGGTATTCGGCTATCCAACACCAGTGAAGTCGTGTTTGACAATGTATTCGTTCCCGAAGCAAACCGCTTAGGGGCAGAAGGAACCGGGTGGATGACCTGCATGAAGACCCTGGATTATTCTCGTCCGATGATTGCCGCCCTAGCGGTAGGTTGTGCCCAAGGAGCCTTTGACCATGCGGTTGAGTATTCCAAAATGAGAGTTCAATTTGGCAAGCCGATTTCCAGCTTCCAGGCCGTTCAGTTTATGCTGGCTGATGCCTGTATGGAAATCGAAGCGGGACGTTTACTCTATCAAAAAGCTTGCTACCTAAAAATGAGCGGACAGCCTTTCTCCCAGTCTTCCTCCATAGCCAAAGGCTATTGCGGAGATATGGCCATGAAGGTAACCACCGATATGGTGCAGGTATTTGGTGGCTATGGTTATACCAAAGATTATCCAGTTGAGAAGTACATGCGAGATGCCAAAATCCTACAAATCTACGAAGGAACCAGCCAGGTACAGCGGATGGTAGTCGCCGCGAACCTGCTCAAAGGTCTAAGATAATAATGATGGTTGTGGGTGATGGTTTTTGCCATCACCCACCCACTCATTTATTTAAATTATAAATGCCTAAGCATGAGAGTGACAAGGAGAATCCTTTTGCCCTTCATCCATTCATCTCCACTTATTCAATAAGATATAAATCCCAGTACTTATGACAATTTATGAATGAACAGCCCACTTCTCAGCTTGGGTTCAAACCAAGTAGATTTAGGGGGCATAACCTGACCGGCATCGGCAATATCCATCAAGTCTTGAATCGTAGTGGGATACATCGAAAAAGCTACCTGCATACCTTCGTCTACCCTTTTCTCCAGTTCTTTTAGTCCCCTAATACCGCCCACAAAATCAATTCGCTTGTCAGTACGTGGGTCTTCAATCCCCAGCAGAGGTCTTAATATATTATTCTGTAGTATGGAAACATCCAGTCTGGCAACCGGATCAACGGCATCAAAGCTGCCTTCCCTGGACTCCAGTTCATACCATTGTCCCTTCATATACATACCAAAGCTATGCTTGTGCAGAGGCTTAAAAGGTTCGTCCCCTTCATGTTGCTTTATTGAAAAACTCTCCGCTACCTGCGTCATGAATTCCTTAGCGGATAAGCCGTGCAAATCCTTGACCACCCGGTTATAGTCCATAATATACAAGTCTTGGTCAGGAAATATCACTGACAGGAAGTGATTGAAGCTTTCTTCCCCAGTATACTCAGGCTTAGCCTGCCTGCGCGTCTGCCCCACTCGAACGGCAGATGCTGAACGGTGATGCCCATCTGCAATATACAGGCACTCCACCTGTTCAAACAAGGCTATAAGCCTGTTAATAGCCATATCATCATTTATTACCCATACGATATGGTCAATACCATCATCAGAATGAATATTGTAGACCGGCTCCTTTCTTGTCCAATCGGCCACGATTTCATTTATCTCCGTCTGGAACTGATAGGTCAGAAATATAGGTCCGGTATTAGCATCGCAGTAATCCACATGCCTCGTGCGATCCATTTCTTTATCGGCCCTGGTAAGTTCATGTTTCTTAATAATGTTATTTAAATAGTCATCTATGGAAGCACAGGCTACAATTCCGGTTTGCGCCCGCCCATCCATAACCTGGCGGTAAATGTAGAGACAGGGTCGTTCCTCTTCGGCCAATACCCCGCTATCAATCATCCCCTGCAAGTTATCCCGAGCTTTCTCATATACCCTCAGGTCATATAAATCTACATCACGGTTCAAGGTGATCTCCGCTTTATCTACATGCAGGAAAGAATAGGGATTATCCTTCACCATCTCCCGGGCTTCTTCACTGCTCATAACGTCATAGGGGAGAGCCGCTACCTTCCCTGCCAACTCCGGCACCGGCCTAACCGCCCGAAAAGGTCTTATCACTGCCATCGCCAAATCCTCCCAGATTATAACTCGGGGTCAGACCCCGAGTTATTTAGTTTTATTTTGACCCCGAGTTATTAAATCCTAAAATATCATCAATATTACCCAACAGATCCTTTATTTCATCCAGGGTACAATCGGCCATGTGAGCAATACGGAAGGTCTTGTCTTTCATCTTGCCATAACCGTTAGAAATCTGGTATCCCCTGGCACCCAGCTCTTTGTTCAAAGCTCCTACGTCAATTCCTCGGGTGTTGGTTATAGTCGTAAGGGTGTTGGAAAGGTATCTCTCCTCCGCAAAAAGGGCAAAGTGCTCACGAGCCCAGATCCGTACTTCTTCAGCCATTTCCTTATGCCGTTCGAAACGATTATCCAGTCCCTCTTCCATAATCCTATCCAACTGGTAGTCTAATGCAAACATATGGGACAAAGAAGGTGTAGAAGGATATTGATAGTCCTTTTTAAGGATGTAATCATATATAGAAAGCAAATCCAGATAACTACCGCGGTGTGGAACCCGTCCAGCCTTATCTATCGCCTTCTGTGAAAAGGAGCAAATTGCCATCCCCGGTGGCAAGCCCAGAGCCTTCTGAGTGGAAGTGATACATATGTCCACCCCTAGTTTATCGACCTCAATCTTGGTGCCCCCCGCAGAGCTTACTGCATCCAGACAGTAGACCACATCCGGATATTTCTTCATAATCGCAGCTATATCTTCCACCGGGTTCATTAATCCAGTTGAGGTTTCATTGTGAGTTATAGTAATCAGGTCATATTTACCAGTGGCCAAAACTTCATCCACCAGTGCCGGAGTGGTAGCTGTACCCCATTCGACCTGAAACAAGTCTGCCGGGACATTATTATTCTCAGCTATTTCAAACCATCTATTACCAAACGCTCCGACGGAAAAGATTGCCGCCCTTTTCAGGGTACAGGAGCGCACTGCCCCTTCCATCAGGCCGCTGCCGGACGAGGTTGATAGCAATATGGCTTCATCCGTGTAAAAAAGCTTTCTCATTTTGTCGCTAATTCGCCTTTGTAACTCAGATGCCTCCTTACCGCGGTGCCCAATCATAGGCGTAGCCATTTTCGCCAGCACATCTGGTCTAACTTCCACTGGTCCGGGGATAAATAACTTCTTATGCACCAGTTAACCCTCCTAATAATTATTTATAATTTATTTGCAACATTAAATATTACCTGCCCTACATTGTAGCAATTTCTCGCAACTTTCTCAATCACCCAAACAGAGGGACAGAGACACAAGGGGACGCTTTTGCTGTGTCATTTCTGCGAAATGACACAGCAAAAGCGTCCCCTTGTGTCTCTTACTCGCTCAATATTTCCACACCGGTTTCTGTTACTCGTACGGTATGCTCCCATTGGGCCGAAAGGGAACCATCACGCGTTACCGTCGTCCAGCCGTCCCTCAGCTTTTTACACTTATAGCTGCCAGCATTGATCATTGGCTCAATCGTAAAGACCATGTTGGGAACCAATACCATACCGCAGTCCCGGTCGCCATAATGTTGCACAAAAGGCTCTTCGTGAAAATCAAGACCTACCCCATGCCCGCCGTAATCCTGAACAACCGAATAACCGTGCCGATTCGCATGCTGCTCTATGGCATATGCTATATCCCCAATCCGGTTAAAGGGTTTTACCTGTTCTATTCCCAAGTAAAGGCACTCCCGTGCTACCGTAACCAGTTCTCGCGCCTCTTGGGAAGGTTCTCCGACGAGAAACATCTGGCTTACATCGCCATAATATCCATCCAATATGGAGGTAACATCCACGTTTATAATATCACCGTCCTCTAAAGGAGTATCATTCGGAATGCCATGACAAATCACATTATTGAGTGAAGTGCAGACGCTCTTGGGAAAGCCCTCATAATTCAAAGTAGCAGGGATAGCACCGTGTTCAATAGTATATTCATGTACCCATTGGTTGATCTCATTAGTAGTAATACCGACATTAATTTTCTCTCTAACCATTTCCAGAATTTGCTTGCTCAACTGGCAGGCCCGGCCAATCCCAGCGATCTGTTGCTCATTTTTATAAAGCTTCCGGCCGGGAACCGGATAGCCCTCCAGCTTCATTTGCTCCAACCGAGCATCCTGCTCCAAATGGCATTTTTTATATTTCTTAGCACTCCCGCACCAACACGGGTCATTACGCGAAATGTAATAAATGTTCGTACCCTCCCTGATTCACTATATATTTTCTATTCAGTCTCCACCTGCATTTTAATAGCCCCATCCAGCAGGCTTTTAAGTAAGTTAGTAAATTCCTCTTCCTCTTCCACAACCTTGCGGTCAATGGTTATAGTCGCCATCCCATCTTCAAAATTCAATATTTCATAACCCTTATCTTTAAAGATCTGCCTGGCGCGGTCTTCCATGGTTTTGATAGACGCAGGCTCCTTGTTTTCAGCATAATAAATAGAATGAACCACGAAATCGCAATAGATATGCTTATCCACAAGCGGCATTTGCTCGCCAAAATATTCGTACAAACCTAAGAGTTCCTTTTCCCGATAGCGAATAGGAATATTGATAAAAGGAAAAATCTGACCTCTCACGTAGGAGTTTTTAAGAGAAGTCACACACAGGGAACTACAAGTGGATACTTGAGGGTTGCCATAATTACCGATAACACTTTTTACCCGTGTAAATATTCCTTCCACCCAAGCTTCACGTTGATGAATGGTTCGCACCCCTGATGTCAATTCTTTTTCCTCCATAATAATGCCCCCCTATCGCTAACTTTTTTATAATGGCCGATTTTCCTTTCCCTCAATGATTCATGTAGGCGTAACCTATTCAATAATGTACCTGCTCTAATAATCATTTATTGCCCACCATTTATACATACATCAGATATCTAAACATCAACCAGAAGTGGCCTAGACTTCCCCCAATTACAAACAGGTGAAAAATCTCGTGAAAGCCGAACCATCGCGAAGTTATGTTCGGCCATTTGAAACCATAAATAACAGCTCCCATGGTGTATAGCAGACCGCCTATCACCAACCATGTTATTCCTCCTACCGGCAAGGAATGTATGAGCGGATAAAAAGCAATAACAACCAACCATCCCATCAGCAAGTAAACTGCAGTGGTTAACCAGCGTGGTGCTCCAAACCACACTACAGTCATAATAATCCCAATTGCGGCCAGAACCCAGACCATAATCAGCATGCTTACTCCCCATGCACCAGTCAGACCAATAACACAGATAGGCGTATATGTACCAGCTATCAACACATAGATCATCATGTGGTCAATGCGCCTCAGGAGCGTGTTGATTTTATCCGAAATATTTAAAAGATGGTATACCGCGCTGGCACCATACAGCAAGATCAGAGTAGCGCCAAATATAGCGAAGGAAACGATATGCTTGACCGTAGCATACCTTTCTGCATATCTAACCAAAACAACCAACCCTATGATTGATAATAGAGCGCCCGCAAGGTGAGTCAAACCACTCACTGGATCCTTAAACCTAGCCATAACACTCGTTAAACCTGCTTTCAAGCTGCTCATCTTTCCTATCCTCCCCTAAAAAAACCTCATTCTAAATAATATTATACTCTATTATATTAGGGGATCACGAAATAATAAGTCCCCATTTTTGATAGCCCCTTATATTTTGGTCCCACAGAAAGGACAGAAAACAAATTTTCCACTGCTTGCACTCAGTGTATTCCCGCAATAAGGGCAAAACGTAAACCTAGTCACGTCATTTTCGTCATGAAAGTTCTCCTCAAGACTGCAATTAGCTACTAAATCCTTTACCTCTTCGAGCGGCTTTGGTTTTTCCATCTCTTCCTTCTCTAAGATTGTTACCAGAGATCCTGGATTTATAGGAGTAGCAAAAACACCATCAATCCACTGGTTCTGTGAGTATTCTGGACTAATCTCGCTACAGGACGATAAGTAGCATTTCGTCGTTGGTCTTCTCTCTTTTATATTCTGAATAAGCCTATCGCCGGTTATATTAGTCATATTCATATTGGCAATTACAATATCAGGATTAAAGCTATCCAAAAGAATTAATACCTCATATTCGTTTGTAGTTTTCACCTCATAACCCAAATTAATGAGCATATCTCTCATTATCTTTCTTTCAAACCTCGAATCATTTACTACCAAGACCTTCTTCACCGTTTCCCACACCCACTCTCCAGAAGCTTGTTTTCCACTTCAAAAGCCATTCTATTTCTATTTATTTCGATATATTATCTTTATTATACTATAATAAAGGTAAATAGTTCCTTATTGTAACAAACATGTTTATTTGGTGTTTATTCATTGCATATTACCCTCTGATGAACTTTCAAACCTCTCAATCAATACATTTTGAAAGGATGGATTCTAATGAAGGGTCATAGTAAATCAAAAGAGGAATTATCAAATGAGTTACAACAACTGCGGCAGGTAATTCATAGCTTGGAATTAAACAATCTGGATATTATAAAAAGATATAAAAAAGCTTTGGCTGACAACCTCTATTTCAGAAGCATACCCGAAATGTCGCACAATTGGGTCTACTGGGCGAGTAAGAATGGTGATATTGTTTATAGTTCCGCGGCCGGCGAGACGATAACCGGGTATAAACCCCAAGAAATACAGGAATCGCCGCATCTCATAAAGCAAATGGTTCATCCTGCTGACCGGGAGTTATGGGACAAGCATATCTGTTGGAAAGGAGAACAACCTTCCCAAGACATTGAGTTCCGTATAATTACCAGGGATGGAGAAACCCGTTGGATCAGTCACAGTTGCCAGCCTATTTACGATGCCAGCGAACATTGCCTATGGATAGGATCCATCAACCAGGATATTACGACCCGTAAGCAACAGGAAGAACATATTAAGGCACTAAATGAAAGTTATGAACGACTGACCACCTATGTAGGAGAAGTCATTTTCCGGATAAGAGCTGATAATGGCCAGATTATCTATGCCAATACCACAGCCGAAAAACTCTTGGGTTATTCCTTGGAAGACTGGTTAAGCAACCCTCGTCTGGTTTTTCAAATCATCCACCCAGATTCATTAGGTGAGTTGAAATACATTTTAAATCAAATGAACCAAGGTATCGATATAATTAAGGATATTACTTTAAAACTGATTGCCCATGACGGTTATGAGGTAATCCTTGCTTATACCAGTATTGCAGTTAGAAACCAAGACGGCACCATACAGTATTATGAAACAATTATTCGAGATATAACTGGGCAAAAAAAACTGGAAGAAGCCTTGTTACAAAGTGAGGCCCTTTATCGAATGGTGGTTGAAGATCAAACCGAATTAATCTGTCGATTCCAGAAAGATGGCAGCTTTACTTTTGTCAACGAAGCCTTTTGCCGATATTTTAGTATAAGCAAAGGGCAGTTGATAGGCTCCCGCTTCCGCCCTTGGGTTCTAGAAGAAGATCGGAATCAATTTAGGCATAGTTTCAAAGCTATCACCATTGATAATCCCGTTGCCAGAATTGAGCAGCGTATACGAATGCCTAATGGTCGAATCTGCTGGCAACAGTGGAATTACCGGGCACTTTTTGACGATATGAGGAACATAGTGGAATACCAGGTGGTAGGACGGGATATTACGGAAAGCAAGCTTCTGGAAGAAAAATTGCAGTACTTGGGTTTGCATGATGCCCTAACCGGACTACATAATCGTGCCTATTTTGATGAAGAGATGATCCGATTGGATAGCAACCGTTTCTTGCCGGTAGGTGTTATCGTAGCCGATATAGATGGACTGAAAATTATCAATGACACCCTAGGCCACCAAAGCGGTGACGAACTAATAAAGTCAGCTGCCACCGTATTGAAAAGCTGTTTTCGGGACGGCGATGTGGTGGCTCGTATCGGGGGAGACGAATTTGCCGTCCTGTTAGCAGAGACATCTAAGGAAGTACTAGAGCAGTCCGGCAAACGAATTTTGGAAACGCTAGAGGAATATAGGGCTACCAGTCCCCAACTCCCCTTATCCATATCCATAGGGTATGCAGTAAAATCCGAACCTGATCAACTACTAGAAAAAGTATTTGCAGAAGCTGATAATCAAATGTACACATTTAAAGCTAGTACGCATGAATCAACCTGTTCCATGATAAATGACAAATTAGGGACTATCAAGGAATAAATAAGGCAGAATACCCCGAGGATTTTTCGTGCTAGACAAGGCGTCACCCTCCGGGCACTACTGGTACTCCCTAGCGGTCGCCAATAATGTTGCAAAGCGTGGTAATACTCCTAAAGCCTGGAAGCAATTTCAT
>JAQUUV010000104.1 GCA_028693695.1 Syntrophomonas sp. | reverse complement strand
GATATTTACGTGGCTTAGACTTTTCATAAGCTTCAACTTTGCTTGAATCAATGGCCACTGAACTGGTATCAATTATTCCAAGTTCCTCAGCTTTCCGGATCAGTGTGCAATGTAATTCCTTTAGGATACCAGTTTCCGTTAATACTTTTAAGAAACGGCTGATGGTCGCTTCGCTTGGAACACTGCCCAAAACCTCAAAACCGCAGTTGTATCTGAATACCGGATCTGATTTTAGTCTTCTAACCAGTGCTGTAGCTGTAGGTATCTGTTCCAGCTTGGCAGCGAGGACTGCCCTAAGTTTGTTTTTGTTATCATAGCCATCAGGGCCACCACGATAACTAATGGGTATTTTTCCTATAAACGGGGTTAAATCAAGGGTAACAAAAATTTTCTCTAGTCTGGTCTGAGCTTGCATTTTTAATGCATCCTCAAAGGAATACAGGCATTGTTGTCGAATATACAAGTTAACTTCACCTCTCTCATTTTGTTGGTTTGTTGGTATAGTCACCTTATAAATTCGACAAAAACAGGGGTGAAGCCTTTATTTTTGCTTCGCTAAGCCCCTATTTAATTGGGGTTTCACATATGAAATTTTCTCAAATAACTGCTTGACGACAACGACAGCGTTTCACCATTACACTTTATCTAAAAATCGCATAGTTGCACAACTCCACCTTCTAAGAATTATTTGTATTTAGAGGATTTTAAATAAAAATGTGGAAACATATAGGGAATCATTCTTTTGAGTAGTCATGGAGATTTAGAGAAGATTATTAATTACCAACTTCCTCTTATGAATGATGGATCTCTGAGTAATTAATTATTATCAATTGCTCAGAACGATTGTTCTATTGCTGCAAATATGATAGGATGTGGGGAAGAATGAAAAATTTTTATCAGTTTCGGGACCCAATTCATGGGATGATCCAAGTATCTGGTAAAGAAGAGCAATTAATACAATTACCAGGTTTTCAGAGATTACGTTATATACGACAACTGGGTACTTCCTATTTGGTATACCATGGAGCTGAGCATACAAGATTTGGACACTCATTAGGCGTTATGCATCTCGTTGGAAACGCTATTGATTCGTTATGGCAACGAGGGTACCTCTCCCCCATGGACGAACAGGAGTATTTAAAAGTTAGGCAGATTGGCAGGTTAGTCGGTTTATTACATGATGTTGGTCATGGCCCATTTTCTCATGTGGGTGAAGATAGCGGACTTTATCCTAAAATACACGATTTTAATGGAGAATTAGCATCGGGACATGAAGTTTTTACTAGGAAATTAATCCTTGAGCATTTCGGCAATAAAATTGACAGTCTTTTTGCGGATGATGGAATCACTAAGGAAGATATTGTGAAATTACAGGCAGGATGGGTTACAGAAGGTAAATACCAATTTATAAAGGATTTAATTAGCGGTCAAATTGATACAGATAGAATGGATTATCTGTTACGGGATAGTTATTACTGTGGTGTCCAATATGGCAAATACGATCTTACTAGAATTCTGGATACTCTTTGCATTCACCATAGTGATGAAGTATGGCAATTGGGGATTGAATCTAATGGAGTGCATGCTTTGGAAGAATTTATTTTTGCACGGTATTGGATGTTCCTTCAAGTATATTTTCATAAAACCCGAAGAATATACGACTATTATCTTACAGAATTTTTACGAGAGAGTTTCCATAGAAATATGACTAAAACCTATCCCTCAAATATCGATGATTATCTTAAATGGACTGATAGCAAAGTATTAGAATTACTTAAACAATTCGAGGGAAGTAGTCTATGGGCAAAACGCATCTGTTCAAGGACTCATATTAAAGAAGCTTTTATATCCAAACCTCTTCCTGAAGATAGTGAAGATGAGCAGAAGGATGAGCTTGGTAGAATAGCATGGGTTATCGAACAGGTAGAAGATAATTATAATACAGAAGTTGAAGCCGGTTTGGTCTTCTGGGATCAAGCAAAAACCTCTGGTTCAAAATTTCTTATCGATATACCCCAATACGTTCCAGATACACAAGAAGATGATCCGAAAAGGCTTTTTGCTATGCCCGTAATTGACAAATTATCCGGGCAACTTCGACCCATTCAAGAATACAGCCCTATGGTTCAAAGCATTACTGGTAAAAAAATAAACTTGTTAAGGGTATATGCTGATGATGAAATTAAGGAACAAGTATGTGAGTTTTGTAATAAATCATATTACAGCGGTTACAATTCTTATATTGAGGAGATGAATCAAAAAAGGGTAGAATATGAAAGATTGCGGGTTGAGCTAGCTCATGAAGAAGCTGCTAAGAAGAGTCGCAAAGATAAGGTGAAATAGCAGGGAGGTGAGAACTATTGGATATTAAGACTTACGCCGCATATCTTATTAACTCTCTAGGCCAAGTCAGAGGAAAAAAAGCCTTTCAAAAGCTCGTTTATTTAGCAAAAGCCGAAGGTGTTCCACTTAATTACAGCTATAAGATGCATTTTTATGGACCCTATAGTGAAAATATTGCTGAACGGTTAGAAGAAATTTATAAAGAAGATGTAATAGATTTGGCTCCAGATAGTAGTTTTATCTTTACTAAGGGTACTAAAACTGAATTGGTATTACATGAAAGTAAAGAAGAAATAGACACCTATAAAAATCAGTTGGATAAAGTCATACAATACTTTGGCGAAATGTCCCCAAAAGAACTGGAAATATATGCAACCGCCCACTTTGTTTGGAAAGCGCAACTAGTTTTCAATCAGCCAACAGATAAAAACACCGTTATTGATGGAATTAAAAAAGCCAAATACCCTAAATTCAGCGTTGAGGAAATAGAGAAAGCCTATAATGATTTATTTACCTGGAATTTGATTAATTAGTCTATATCCATTTGCAGTAATTCTCGTTATTTATTTTGAATGCTTTTTAACATTAATCATAAACCAACATAATGAATGCGAGGTAATATACAGGTTTCCGTTAGAAACAGATTAGAGATTATTTAATGCAAAATCACCAGTTTGTTATTACTCAGCTAGGAAACAATATTAGTAAAAGTGTTATTGAAGAATTCGTTGAGAGTATAAAAGTAAAGACACCGTGAAATTACTTTCGCGGTGTCTGTGTTTTCTTAACGGTGGGAGGCGGAGCGTGGCCTTCCAAAGTGCCACAAAGATCCCTGTTTGTTCCTATCAAAATTTAATGCTTACTAACCAAGTGCATCGTATATTCCATTTGCAATTTTACTAACAAATGAATCTTTGTTTGCTTTGCTAGCTCCTATCATTTTTGTAACCTGAGTATTTGAACAGTTCATTACATCTAACTTATACTGGTTTACAATCGTGCACCATCTTTCCACAGGCTCACCATTGCCCCGAAGTTTAAATAAAATTTCCTGATCACCTGGTAAAACACTATTCAAGTAATACTCCCACCTGTCAGTAGAAATGCCGTTTAAAATTTGGTCCAAATATTTTTGCGCATCTTTTGATTTGCCATAAGAATTTCCAAGCTTGCAGGCTAGCACTGCCGTCATACATTTCCCAACAGCCGGTCCTGGAATCGAAGTACCAAGGGAAAGCAGATATTTTGCCGGTTTTGGCTCATTATAAAAATTATCATACTCATGATGAACGCGTAATAAATCCTCTGCAGCCTTAATAAAGGTATTTGACCTTAGATTTTCAGGAACATAATCAAATCCTCTTACTTTAAGCAACAATGATTTAAATGCCTTAACTAATTTTGTTTGGCCTTCATTAACTGCTGATGCATACGCAACACCAATAGGATATCTGTCCTCTGACAAAAGATCATCCCAAATTCCTGGTATTATCAGGTTCATGTTTGCTAGCACATTGTCAAGCTCCCCACCCTTTGAACTTTTCACTAAATTCAACAACGTTCTAATTGTAGTGCGTTTATAGAAATAGGGATTATTTATTAAGCTATCCAACATCTCATCATCATTAACAAATGATTGCTTTAGCCTCTCTCTAAAGTTAGTAAAAGAAAACTTAAAGACTTCATCACTCAATCCTAATACGTATTTAATACAGCTTTTTGCACAAGTTTGTGCTATAGTTATGTCCATTTCTTCGCCATTATCCCTAGCGTACTTTGAAGAAAAGTGTTGGATTGCTTCATGATTATGCAAGAATTGCATTCTAGCAGTTTTATTTATAATACCGAGATCAGATGCCAATGAAATTACTTCCACGTCACTAATGGAATCACCATTTTCAAAATCTTCATTAGGCCGTCCTAGCATTTCAAGCACGAAATCCTGCCCAAAAGACAGTACTTTGTCTCGCAATATACTTGTAGTCCTCTTCCAAACGTACTCAATTCCCATATCATAGGCCCTCATCTCGAATGCAACCATGATTTTTTGTACTTCAGCACCATTTAAGGCAATAATATATGGTGCCACATCATTGATCCCACAGGCCTCCGTGGGGATTTCTATTCCGTTAGGTGACCCCCACAACACAGGTAAACTATTCATTATTATACTTCCTCTCATAAAATGAATCACCGTCTTGAGATAAAAAGTACACACCAAGGTGATCTGGATTAAACAAATTTAACATGTTAAGTGCTGCTCTTCTTCTTGCACCGCCATTTATCATTCGATCTGTTTTGATCTCTTTATTTAAAAAGATGTGAAATCCAAGAATTCTACCTTTGTTATCTATTACAGTAATGCCATCTACATTCATCATATCCACAAAAAGCCCCGATATGCCGTAAAAAATTTGTCCTGATCGAGCGTCATCCTCAGCACCTAGAGCGGGAGAAAATATATTAATGGAATCTTCCAACCATATTCCATCCTTTAAATTAGATTCTTTCTCATATTGATCTTTTACAATTAATAGTATAGTACCATGAACTCTTCGAGAAGCCATTGGCATAAATTTAATAAAAGTATCGTACAAAAATTGCTTTTGTAGTGGATGATCAATCCCCGAAGTCATATCGTCAGCCAAATATTCATAATTACAACTCTTATAACCATCGTTAAAAAATCTAAAGTCAATAATTAGAGAATTTTTTCTCAACCCTCTAATACTAATTTCGTATTTGCTAATTGTGCTGGCCTCTATTAGTCCATACTCGATTTCTGGTAATTGTGTATCATCTATTTCAAAAATAACTTCAGATAAGGTTAAGCCTCTCGGCCCTGTAAACGCTCTTATGATACCGTATTCAATACAATCTCCATTAATATTAATAAAAACAGTCCAGCCATTATTACAAAAGGGCACCAAAGCTTTCAGTTTTTTCTCCAGGTCTGATCCATTTCTCACTCCATTAGTAATATGAAAATAGCATGAATTCGGTACTCCTCTTAAAGCCAACTTGAGATTATATCCCAAAAACAAACAGGGTTTAATTTTAATTTCTTCTTCCTCATAGGTACACATTTTGGCTAAAAATTCAAGCAACCTCCAAAAAAATTTTGGAGGTAATGTTATTTTTTCTTCCTTCAACAAATTTTTTAGTTTGTTATTAGTTGAACTATAATGGATTTTTTTCAAATCCAAATAAACCACCAAATTTCTTTTTGTAGCTTATTTTGACACTACTCCTTATTTTTCCTCTTTTCTATTATGTTTTTCTTGAATTATTAATATAGCCTTGGTTAAGAAAGCCACTCTGACCGTAACATGGCATCCTCAAATTCAAATTAATGATGATCGTCCTTTGTATTACCTAGAGGGGACCCCGGCTGGAATAACCCTGGATCTCTACTCTCACGTGCTGGGCAGTATGCAAAAGGATGCTGCTGAGAAGATCAACCCAGGGATATTTGATCAAGTAGTCCTGAATAATGTGTCGCCAAATGATCGCTCTGATCACCTGCAATTGCAGGAGTAACATAGAAAGCTAGACTTGCACGGCTATTCTCACCTATTTCGGCTACTCCAGGGCTACTCCGGCCCTACCAATTGCAAAAATATCAAAAGGGGTTCCAGTTCAAAGTCTGAAACCCCTTGGTAATTCGGTAATGACGGAGAGGGAGGGATTCGAACCCTCGAGACCGTGATTAGCCGTCTACTCGATTTCCAATCGAGTAATAATACCTTAGTTAATGCAAGAAATAGCTATACTACATGCCCAATTTAATAGCAACCATGCAATTAAACAACCCCTGTTATAATTCGGCCTACTCCCCCCTCCTGATAGCTTCATCAAGAGGGGATTATTTTAAAAATTACACACCCCCCACTGTGTATTTAACCAAAACTACTCAACCGTAACGCTTTTCGCTAAATTCCTCGGTTTATCGACATCGGCTCCTCTAAATATGGCCATGTAGTAGGAGAATATTTGCAGAGGTACTACTGATACCATAGGAGCCAGGATGGGGTTTACATTGGGCAGGAGGATCTGCTCATCGCATTCCTGGCAGGCTTCCTGCAGGTTTTCCTTACATATCGCCACTACTACGGCTCCACGGGCTTTTACTTCTTTGATATTGGACATGGTCTTTTCAACCAGGTTATCCTGGGTAATTAGAGCCAGCACTGGTACGCCCTCATCGATAAGGGCAAGGGGACCGTGTTTTAACTCTCCGGCGGCATAAGCCTCGGCATGGATATAGGATATTTCCTTTAATTTCAGGGCTCCTTCCATGGCTACGGCATAATCCAGACCTCTCCCCAGGAAGAAGGTATCCTGAACACCCTGGTATTTTTCAGCCAGATTCTTAATTTTGTCCTCTTCGGTCAAAACCTGCTCTACCAGTTCATCAATATGAGTAATTCCCTCGGCTAGTTCGGCCAACTCTTGGGGACTGCAGGTTCCTCTAACCCTAGCCAGGTGAAGCCCTAGAAGATACATTACCAGTAGCTGGGTGGAGTATGCCTTGGTGGAAGCGACGGCTATTTCAGGGCCGGCATGGGTGTAGATGACTCGGTCAGCCTCGCGAGCCACAGAGCTCCCTACTACATTAGTAACCGCCAGCACCTTAATGCCGTTTCGTTTGGCTTCGCGCAAAACTGCCAGTGTATCGGCGGTCTCCCCGGACTGGCTAATGACCATCATTACTGAATGGGGATTCCATAAAATGTCCCGGTAACGGAATTCCGAGGCTATGTCCGTCTCCACCGAAATGCGGGCCAGTTTTTCTAGGACGGTGCGGCCTACCAAACCAGCATGATAGGCAGTTCCGCAAGCTACTATATATATCTTTTCTACATCGATAAAAATATCGTCTATCCCCAGGTCGCTGAGATCAATCATGTTATTTTTAATATTTCCCCGCAGGGTCTCCCTCAAGGCGGTGGGCTGCTCATGAATTTCTTTAAGCATAAAATGTTCATAGCCGCCTTTTTCTGCTG